>JAUSJX010000139.1 GCA_030647435.1 Candidatus Rokuibacteriota bacterium | reverse complement strand
GGCCACCTGTACGTTCACTTTCGTTACGGCCCGGGGACTCACTCACCATCCTTTCGATGGCTTTGTCGATGGGCTTCAGGGTCTCGGTTTCCCTCCACCCTGCCATCCAAGTTACGGGGCTCTGGCTCTTACCCCGGCGGGCTTGCTTCCCGCTGAACACGTCAGCTTTCTCTGGACGCACGGTTGATCACCAGCTCGAACTTCGTCGGCTGCTCCACAGGCAGGTCGGCGGGCTCCGTACCCTTGAGAATCTTGTCCACGTAGGTAGCAGCGCGCCGATGCAAATCAGCAATGTTCGGGCCATAGGACATAAGGCCCCCGGCATCGACACTGTCCCTCGATGGGTACACTGCCGGCAGCCGGTTCTTTGCCGCCAGGTCCACGAGGCGTCTTCGCTCCCTGAAAAACATCGTGCTTCCCAACACGGTCAGAGCACCCGCGCGCGCCCTGGTCATGTCCGAGAAGGCCCTGTCGAAATCGGCGGGACCTCGCGTCTCAACGAATTGAAGCCGTACCCCCAGCGCCCGGGCCGCGACTTCTGCTTCCTTCAGCATGTCCTTGTCCGTGCGTTCGGGGAGGACACCTGGCTGCCGGAGGACAGCGACCCGACTGACCCCTGGAACGGCCTGCTTGAGCTGTTCCAGACACTTGCCGACTAGCTCCGGGGCGAGGACGGACAACCCCGTGACATTGCCGCCCGGCCGCGCAAGGCTGGTGACGAGCTCGCTCCCAACCGGATCGGCAACAGAAGCGAAGACAATGGGAATAGTCTTGGTCGCTTGCTTGGCGGCCAGGGCGGCGAGTGTGCCTCCTCCGGCCGCGATGATGACATCAACCTTGAGCGCAACCAGTTCGGCCGCGAGAGCGGGGAACCGCTCGAGCTTCCCCTCGGCATATCGGTATTCGATCACGAGGTTGCGGGCCTCGACGTAACCGTGGTCACGCAGTCCTTGGAGGAAGGCCTCTCGCAGGTGGGGGGCAGCGGCCGGGTTGTCCCCCAGCCAGCCTATTCGAGGGACCTTGGCCGCCTGCTGGGCCTCGGCGACGAGCGGCGCGGCGAGCACTCCGGCGAGCGTGCCGATGAACTCCCGCCGCGTGGTCACTGGATTACCTCGTCCGCCCGCTGCAGCAGCGACTGCGGGATCGTCAGGCCGAGGGCCTTGGCGGTCTTGAGGTTGATCAGCAGATCAAACTTCGTCGGCTGCTCGACGGGGAGATCGGCGGGCTTGGCGCCCTTGAGGATCTTGTCGATGTAGGTTCCCGCGCGACGGTACACGTCAGCTTGATTCGGCCCGTAGGACATCAGCAGCCCTTCTCGGACATTCTGGGGGTAGAGCGCTATCGTCGGGAGCCGGTTCTTGATCGCGAACTGTGCGATCCTCTGAACGTCAAGAAGCGCGATTGGTAGGGGATGCACGAACAAGGCTTCCTCACGTTGCCTCAGGGCGGCCGCGAAGGCGGCGTCGAGATTCGCCGCCGTTCGCACGTCGACACGCTCCAGCCTGACGCCCAAGATCTTGGCTGCGGCGTCCATCTGCTTATCGGGCAACGTCTGGCCGGGATTCGTCGTGTCCATCCATACCGCCACCCGAGACACCGAGGGAGCAGCCTCCTTGAGGATCTCGAGGGCTTTGGGGACCATGTCGGGGGTGAGGACAGACAAGCCCGTGACGTTGCCTCCAGGTCGCGCCAGGCTGGTCACGAGCCCGCTCCCGACGGGATCGCCGACGTAAACCATGACGATCGGGATCGTCTTCGTCGCCTGCTTGGCCGCCAGGGCCGATGCCGTGCCCGCCGCAACGAGGACATCTACCTTGAGACGAACCAATTCGGCCGCGAAGCCTGGGAATCGGTCGGCCGCCCCTAGTGCACCTCGGCATTCAATGATGATGTTCTGGCCCTCGACGTAACCGAGCTCGCGCAGCCCTTGGCGGAATGGGCCCATTATTTCAGGGCGAAGCGGACACCCTAAATAGGTCAGATAGCCTATCCGGTAGGCCTTGCTCGCCTGCTGCGCGCTCGAGCCGGAAGGCGCCGAGCAGAGAGCGACGGCAACCATCAGGAGGAACCCCAGGACTCTGAGCCTCATGACCTTGCCCCCCTTCCCCTCCCTCTTCCCCAAGGAGAAGAGGGAGGGGAAGGGGAGAAATCAACGTCTACTTGGGGACGGCCTGGTAGAGCATGAATGTGCGGACGCCGGCGGACATCGGATACGGCAGCTCGCCCTTGGGCCCGAACCACTTCTCGTAGATCTCGAAGTACTTGCCCGACTCGATGCCGTCCATCAGCGCGTTGTTGACGGCCGCTCGGAAGTCCGAGTCGTTCTTTCGCATGGCCATGCCGTACGGCTCGTAGGAGTAGAAGTCGCCCACGATCTCCCACTGGGCCGGGTTGGGCGTCTTGATCTTGAGGCCGGCCAGCTGGATGCCGTCGTTGGTGTAGGCGTCCACCTGCCCTTGCAGCAGGGCCTGGAAGGCGGCCGGCTGGTCGGGGAACTCGCGCAGCTGCGCCTTGGGCGCCTTCTCCCGGATGATCTTGGCGTTGGTCGAGCCCTGCTGGGCCGCGATGCGCTTGCCGTCGATGTCCTTGATGCTGCGGATCTTGCTGCCCTTCTTGACCAGGAACTGCGCGCCCGTCACGAAGAACGTGATGGAGAAGTCCACGCTGTCGCGCCGCGTGCGGGTGTCCGTCATGGTGCCGGCAACGAGATCCACGGCGTTGGAGCTGAGAAGCGCGATGCGCGTGGGCGGCGTGGATTCCTTCTTCTCGACCTTGATCGGCTTGCCGAGCTTCTTCTCGAGCGCGGGCTTGATCAGCTCGTCGACGAGGTCGATGGTGAAGCCGACCCACTCGTTTTTGCTGTTGACGTAGGCGAAGGGCGGCGAGCCCGTGCGCGTGCCGATGGTGAGCGTGCCGGACTGGTTGATCTTCTCGAGCGTGCCTTGAGCCTGGGCCAGCGCCGGCGTCACCGAGGACGCGAGCACGGCCAGAGCCGCGACGAGAGCCAAAACCTTTTTCATGCGTTGCCTCCTTTGGCGGTTAGTGGGACAGGATCTTGGAGAGGAAGTCCTTGGTGCGGTCGGACCTCGGGGCCGAGAAGAACTCCTGCGGCGTCGCGGCCTCGACGATCTGGCCCTCGTCCATGAAGATGACGCGGTGGGCGACGCGCCGGGCGAAGCCCATCTCGTGCGTCACGACCATCATGGTCATGCCCTCCTTGGCGAGGTCTGTCATCACGTCGAGCACCTCGTTGATCATCTCGGGGTCCAGCGCGGAGGTCGGCTCGTCGAAGAGCATGATGCGCGGCTGCATGGCGAGCGCGCGCGCGATCGCGACGCGCTGCTGCTGGCCGCCCGAGAGGTTGGCCGGGTGCTTGTCGGCCTTTTCCGGGATGCGCACGCGGGCCAGGAGGTCGCGGGCGATCTTCTCCCCCTCGGCCCGGGAGAGACCTTTGACTTTCATGGGCGCGAGCATGATGTTCTCGAGCGCGGTCATGTGGGGGAAGAGGTTGAAGGACTGGAACACCATGCCGACCTCGGCGCGGAGCTTCGACAGGTTCACCCCGTTGCCGGCGATCGGCTCGCCGTAGACCCAGATCTCGCCCTGCTGGATGGGCTCGAGGCGGTTGACGCAGCGGATGAGCGTGCTCTTGCCCGAGCCCGAGGGGCCGCAGACCACGACCACCTCGCCGGGCTCCACGTCCAGCGTGACGTCCCTCAGCACGTGGAGCGGGCCGAACCACTTGCCGACCTGCTTGTACCGGATCGCGGGGATCGAGGCGGCGGTCATGGGCTACTCGGGGGGCTACTCGATCACCAGGAGGACGTCGCCAGGGTTCACGGCCTGGCCGGCCTCGACGCGGATTTCTTTAACTGTGCCCGTAACGCCAGCCTTGAACTCATTCTCCATCTTCATGGCCTCGAGAATGACGAGACCGTCACCCGGCTTGACCACCTGGCCCACGGCGACCTCGACGAGCACCACGCGGCCGGGCATGGGCGCCTTGAGCACCTGCCCTCCGGCCGCCGCTGCGCCGCCGCGCGTGCGAATGATGTAGCGCGTCTCTTCCTCCACGCGGATCGCGTAAGTCTCACCCTCGACGTGGACGACGAAACATCCGTCTTCCTCGGTTACGTCCGCCGCCGTCGACGCCTGACCCAGCAGCAGCGACCAGCCGCCGCCGCCCGTCGGCCGCGCGTCCACGTGAAGGACTTCCTCGCCCAGCGCCACGCGGTAGCGGCCGCCCGAGCCGGTGACGTCCACGGGGATGACCTCGCCGTCGAGCTGCGCCTCGAACTTCACCGTGCCCTCCAGCGGGACGCGGCGGGCCGCCCCGACCGCGCCCAGGGGCCCGGCCCCTGCGCCGCCTGCGGCGCCGCCTGGCGTCCCGCGCGCTCGTAGGCCTCGAGGACGGCGGCGATCAGCGCCACGGTGCGGCGCGAACCGCTGCCGTGGCCGCCAGGCAGGCGCTCCATGAAGTGCGTGTCGAGCCTGCCCGCAACGAAGTCCGGGTGCCGCACGATGCGGCGCAGGACGGGCAGCGTGGTCCGCACGCCGCTCACGTGGTACTCCGCGAGCGCACGATCCATCCGCGCGATCGCGGCCTCGCGGTCCGGCGCCCAGACGATGAGCTTGGCCATCAGCGTGTCGTAGTAGCGCGGCACCGTGTAGCCCTCGTAGACGCCCGAGTCGTCGCGCACCCAGGGGCCGCCCGGCGCGCGCAGTCCCAGGATCTTCCCCGGCGAGGGCATGAAGTTGGCGTCGGGGTCTTCCGCGTTGATCCGGCATTCGATGGCGTGGCCGTTCCAGACGATGTCCTCCTGCGTGTAGCCGAGCTTCTCCCCCGCGGCGATCCTGATCTGCTCGCGCACCAGGTCGCGCCCCGTGACGAACTCGGTCACCGGGTGCTCGACCTGCAGGCGCGTGTTCATCTCGAGGAAGTAGAAGTTGCGGTCGCGGTCCACGAGGAACTCGACGGTGCCGGCATTCACGTAGCCCGCCGCCGCCGCAATCCTGCAGGCGGCCTCGCCCATCGCCCGCCTCATGGCCGCGTCCACGCATGGAGCCGGGCTCTCCTCGACGAGCTTCTGGTGCCGGCGCTGGATGGAGCACTCGCGCTCACCCAAATGGACGACGGTGCCGTGGGCGTCGGCCAGGATTTGGACCTCGACGTGGCGCGGCGCGGCGATGTAGCGCTCGATGTAGACGGACGCGTCGCCGAAGGCCGAGCCTGCCTCGGAGCGCGCGGCACGCAGGGCGCCCTCGAGCTCGGCGTACGCGTGCACCAGGCGCATACCCTTGCCGCCGCCGCCCATGGCCGCCTTGATCATCACCGGATAGCCGATCTCTCTCGCCACCCGCGCGGCTTCCGCCCCGTCGGCCAGCGGCTCGGAGGTGCCGGGCACGAGCGGCACGCCCAGCTTGGCCGCCACGCGGCGCGCGGCCATCTTGTCTCCCATGGAGCGCACGGCAGCGGGCGGCGGACCGATGAAGACGAGCCCGGCCGCGGCGCACGCCTCGGCGAAGGCCGCGTTCTCGGCGAGGAAGCCGTAGCCCGGGTGGACTGCCTGGGCGCCCGTGGCGCGGGCAGCCGCGATGATCTTGTCGTGGTTGAGGTAGCTCTCGGAGGCGGGCGCGGGACCAATGGCCACCGCTTCGTCGGCCTGGAGCACGTGCAGAGACTCGCGGTCGGCCTCGGAAAAGACGGCGACGGTGGCGATGCCCATCTCGCGGCAGGCGCGGATGACCCGCACCGCGATTTCACCGCGATTGGCGATCAGGACCTTCGTGAAGGGGAACGTCACGGCGGGAGAAATGATAGCAGGCCCGCCAGGACGGGGCAAACACGCGGGCCCGACGGTAGTGTCTCAGCTTGAATTGAGAAAGAGGGTAGTGTCTTAGTTTCGGTAGCACGATCCCGGGAGGCTCTTGACACGTGAGAGAGCGGTTGCTAAGAGAGTCTACGGGGTTAGCGGCTCACTCAGCTAGCAGAAACAAGGACAAGGAGACAACACCCATGAAGAAGCTCTGGATCATCTGTACGGTGGCAGTGTTACTTGCTACTGGGTTCGCGCTTCCAGTGATGGCCGAGGATCAGAATGTCGTGGGCACTTGGAATGGAACGGTGAGAGTCAGGCAGGGCAACCGGCTCGCCGAGGACGAATTCACTCTGGTGCTAAAGCAAGACGGTCAGGCGGTGACAGGGACATGGAGTCAGAAGCTGGGCGGCACAGGCAGTAGAGGAGGAAAAGCCGCCGAGGACATACCCGCGAACGGGACGCTCGCGGGGGACAAGCTGTCGCTCAAGATCGGCCAGCGACGGTGGCTTGAAGCCACGGTCAACGGCGACTCAATGAATGGCCGCACAGCAGCTGGTGACAACCCAGCCGGCATCGTTACCGGAACGAGACCCAAGTAGGACGGTACGAAGCCCGGAACACGGAGACGCTCTCGGGCTCGACCTGAGGCACTACCGGCCCGACTACTTGGCGGGCTGCCTCAGCACCTCGAGAAGCAGGCTCTTCACGGCCGGCGTGCTCCAGTCCCGTTCGCCCACGACGCGCGCGACGAGCCGCCCCTGCCGGTCGATGAGATAGGCCGTCGGGGGGCCGAAGACACCGTAACCGATCCCCGTGACGTCGCCCTTGCGGTCAACGAGGACGGGCGCCGTGTAGCCGCGCTCGGCGGCCGTGCGCTTGACCAGCGCCGGGTCCTCGCGGAAGCTCACGAGCCTGACCTCGAGCCCCTTCGACCGGAGCTCCGTGTAGAGCTTGTTGACGGGAGGCAACTCCTCCCGGCACGTCGGTCACCAGGTCGCCCAGAAGAAGAGCAGCACCACCTTTCCGCGCAGATTTTCGAGGCGCGTCACCTTGCCGTCGGGGTCCGGCAGCGCGAAGGCGGGCGCCGGCTTGGGCGGCTCGTAGGGCTGCGCGTCGAGCGCGGCCCAGTTCGGGGCGGCGGCGGCCGTCTGCGCCGCGAGCAGCAGGATTCCGACCGCCGCCGCCCAACGCATCACGAGGCTCCGGATTCCTTGAGGGCCTTGAGCAGATCGGCAGGCTCAAGCAGGTCGAGCGGATTGGCCATCACCTTGACGTAGCGGACGACGCCCTGGCGGTCGATGATGAAGTACGCGCGCTTTCCATACCGGTACATGGGGCTCTTCTCATCGGTGACCATGGCGTCATAGGCCGGCAGCATGGTGCGGCGAAAGTCGGAGGCAATGCCGTGCTTCAGCGGGTTCTGCTTGACAAATGCGTCCAGCGTTGCCACGTGATCGGCGCTCACGCCCAGAACCTGGGCGCCCGCGGCCTCGAACTGGGGCATGGCCCCTTCGATGCCGAGGATCTCCTTGGTTCAGGGCCCGGTGAAAGCTTGAATGAAGGTGTAAACGACGATAGGCCCCTTGCCGAGCATGTCCACCAGCTTGACCTGCTTGCCGCCAGGCCCCGCCAGCGTGAAGTCGGGCGCCTTCTGGCCCACCTCGAGCGCGGTGGCGGAGCCGGCCAGGCCGAGCACGAGGACGAGCCCGGCGATCAGCATCAGTCGCGTGCGCATGACACCCTCCTTGGTCGAGACGTTCACTTCTCGGGGACGGCCTTGGCGGCCTCCTCCACGAACGACGTGTCCACGATACCCTTGAGCGGGATCGTGCGCTTCATGAAACCGTTCTGTGTCCACCACTGCATCTGCCTCTCGATGTCGGTGACGAGCAGGCGGCCGTTCCGGTCCTGGAAGGGAAAGCCGAGACGAATGACCTCGGGCCGCGCCTCCGTGTACTTCGCCGTGATGCGGACCACCTCGTCGTAGTCGGCGCCGGGCGCCGGCTTGCCGTCCCTCTGGACCAGCACCGCGTCGTAGTAGTAGCGCGAGGCCTTGACGTAGCCCTTCATGAAATCGACCGCGCGCTTGCGGTCGGCCGCAAATTTCTTCGAGTAAAAGACGGTGGCCACCTGCCACGGGTAGAGGTCGCCGGCCCAGAAGAGGATCTTGCCGAAGCCCTGGGACTCCGCCACGCCCGGGAAGGGCTGAGGCAGGAGGATCGCGTCCACCTGCTTGCCCTTGAGCGCCTCGATGGCCGCCGGCATGGTCTGCAGCGGCACCACGCGGACATCCGCCAGCTTGAGCCCGGTCTTCTCGAGGACGTTGCCGAGGTGGTAGTGGAAGGTCGAGCCCAGCGTGGTGATGCCGATGCGCTTACCCTTGAGGTCGGCGATCCCTCGCAGGCCGCCGTCGTACAGCTCCCGCTGGACCACGATGCCCGTGAGCGGGTAACCCGGCCACTCGCGCCCCTTGTCGGCCACGATCCACATCTGCTCGCCGCCGAGCACGATGTTGTAGAGCGCCGCCGTGACGCCGGTGGCGCCCACGTCGATCTGCCCCGTCGCCAGCGCCGTGGCGATGGGCGCGGCGGCCTGGAAGAAGACCAGCTCGGGCTCGATGCCGAACTCCTTGAAGAAGCCCTTCTCGACGCCGATGAAGAGCGGCGCCGACGAGGTCAGCTTGAGCGCGCCGACCTTGACCTTCTGCTGGGCGTGCGCGGGCGCCGGGCCGGCCCAGAGAGTGGCCGCGCAGACCGCCAAGACGAGTGCCGCGATTCGGCGCATCGAGAAGCCTCCGTTGGTCACCGGTGTGGTCCTGGTTCTAGGTATGTCGCCACGGCACCGCCAGCCGCTCGCAGCGAGCGAGCGCCCAGTGTGAGAGCAGGCCGAGAAGAGACAGCACCACGATCCCCACCATGAGCTTGGTGGTGTCCATGATGTTGCCCGCGTGGAGCACGAGGAAGCCGATGCCGGAGTCGGCGGCGATCATCTCCGCCGCGACCAGGAGAAGCAGCGCCGTGCCCGCTCCCAGCTTGAGCCCCGCGAAGATCATGGGCAGGGCCGAAGGCAGGATGACCTTCCGGATCACGCTCCATCGGCCGGCGCCGAACGCGACGGCTGCGCGCACGAGCAACGGGTCCGCTTCACGCACTCCGGCGTACGTGTTGATCGCCATCGGGAAGAAGACGCCCAGCGCGATGACGGCGACCTTGGACGGCTCGCCGATGCCGAGCCAGAGAATCAGGAGCGGCAGCAGCGCGATTTTCGGGATGGGGAAGGTCGCGGCGATGAGCGGCTGGCCCACGGCATCTGCCAGCGAGAAGAACCCCGTCCCGACCCCGACGGCGACGCCGGCGGCGCCGCCCGCGGCAAAGCCCAGCAGGAGCCGGCGCAGGCTCGCGCCGACGTGCACGAAGAGCTGACCCGAGGCCGCCATCTCGCCGAGCTCCCTCAGCACGCCGACCGGCGACGGCAGGAAGAGCGCCGGGATCCATCCGACGCGCGTCAGCGCCTCCCAGAGAACGAGGAGCCCGGCCAGCGCCGCGACGCGGAGCAGCCGGTGCTCGGGGCGGCGCAGGAAGGCCGCGCGGTCCTGGACGGCCACGCGCGACGGGCCGCTCACGCGCGCCCCTCTCGCAGCGCCGCCTGGGCCTGCGTCTTGATCAGCCCCCAGATGCGTTCGGCGGCGTGGACGAAGGCGGGCTCGCCCATCTGCCCCTCGTGCCGCGGCCGCTTGAGCTCGATTGGCACGACGTCGAGCACCCGTCCCGGCCGCCGCGAGAGCACGACGACGCGGTCGGCCATGTAGACGGCCTCCTGGATGTTGTGCGTGACGTAGACGATGCTCGTGCGCGCCCGCTCCCAGATGCCGAGCAGCTCTTCCATCATGAGCGTGCGCGTCTGGGCGTCGAGGGCCGAGAAGGGCTCATCCATGAGCAGCACGGCCGGATCCACCGCCAACGCCCGCGCGATGCCGACCCGCTGCCGCATCCCGCCGGAGAGCTGGTGGGGGAACTTGTCCTCGAAGCCCTCGAGCCCCGTCATGGCGATGAAACGCGCCACGCGCTCCTTCCGTTCCGCGGGAGCCGTCCCCAGCTCCTCGAGGCCGAACTCGACGTTGCCCCGCACGGTCCGCCAGGGGAACAGGGCAAACTCCTGGAAGACCGTGGCCGTCAGCGGCTGGTCGTCCCGGCGCTCGCCTTCGAAGAAGACCTGGCCCGCCGTCGCCGGTAGGAGCCCGGCCATGATGCCGAGGAGCGTGGACTTGCCGCAGCCGGAAGGGCCGAGGACGGCCACGAACTCCTCCGCCTCTACCGTCAGGGCGATGGCCTCGAGCGCGGCCAGCTCCTGGCCGCTCCGGTCGCGATAGGTCTTGGACAGCCGGTCCACGATGACGCGCATGGCGAGACGCGCCACAGCATACCAGCATGGGGTCCGGCTTGCCTCGCCCGCGGCCATCATCTATCATCGCCCGGCGGCCAACGATCCTTTCCTCTATATCCCGGGAGACCGAGCATGACTCGAAGCGATTCAGGGCGGGCGGTGATGATCGCGCTGTCGTCGGCGGCGCTCTTGGCCTGCGCCTCGGGGGCCGTGAGCGGGCGTGTCAGCCTGGCGGGTCAGCAGGCAACGCCGCTCACCATGACGTGGAACTCGGGGCTCTTCGGCGAGAGCGGGAAGATGTCGGCCGTCATGCCCGACGGCGAGCGCTTCTCCGGGAAGTACACGGTTGTGAGCCCCGGCATGACGCGCAGCTCGCTCGAGCCGGCCTGGACCGGAGACGAGCCGGGCGAGAACCAGGGGCAGATCGACGACAGCATGTGGGGGGCGGGGCGGGACCATTTTGCCTTCACCAAAACGTTTGAGAACAAGGCCGTCGCCACGCTCAAGGGCGACCGCGGCACGACGATGCTCTGTCGCTTCAATCTCGACGCCGGAGGAGCCGGCATGGGCGGCGGAGGCACGGGCGAGTGCCAGACCTCCAATGGCGCGAAGATCACCGCGTCGTTCTAGTGTCCCGAGACGTAGATCAAGCGATGGAGCAGTCGTTCCCGATCGTCAGACACCCCCTGCCCGGGACGCGCACGCCGGTTCTGGTGAGCGTGCCGCACTACGGCACGCAGCCACTGCCCCATATCACCCGCGACGATTATGGCGAGCCCTGGTATGAATCCTTCGCCTACGGGTTCGCCGATACCTTTGCGGCCGATCTCTACGGCGACCTGCACGAGCATGGGGCCACAGTCCTCGCGACGCCCTTTTCGCGCATGTTCGTCGACGTCAATCGCCGCCGCGATGACTTCGAGCACCACGACGGCGAGGTGCGCTCCCGACGTGGGGTAGTCCGCACCCATACCATGCGCGACGTGCCCATCTTTGCGCGGCCGCTCGGGCTTGCCGACCTCGAACACCGGCTACAGACGCTCTACGATCCCTACTACTCGACCCTGGAGCACCTGCTCGCCCAGATCCGTGACGCGCACGGGCACGCGATCCTCCTCGATGGCCACACCGGCAGCCCGCGCCGGATGAAGGACCACCAGGTGATCATCGGCACGCGCCACGAGGCCACCTGCGCCCCGCAGCTCACGGCGACCGTGGCCGCGATCTTCACCCGCCACGGCTTCGAGGTGCACGAGAACGTCAGCGGTTACACCGGCGGCAACATCGTGGCCACGTTCGGCCAGCCCCAGACCCGGCGCGTCCACGCGCTCCAACTGGAGATCAACGCGTCGCTGCTGATCACGACCACCCGCGAGGAATTCATCGCCCATGTATCGCGAGGGGGAATCCCCGAGAAGGCCGAGGAGAACATCGCCCGTGTTCGCCACTGCCTCCGCGAGGTGCTCGTGGCCCTGCCCTCGGTACTCGCGGCCGTGGCGCGCGGCGAGTGAACATCCACGGAGGCTGTCCGCTAGTCCTTCCTCCGCTCCGCCTTCGGGCCGCCCGCTGCGGCGGAGGTGAGTTTCTCCACCGCGTCGGCGGCGGCCGCCGCCACATCCTCTTCCCTGCCCTGCATGGCCCGGAGCAGCGCCGGGAGCGCCCGCCGGTCACCGAGCTCGCCCAGGAGCGAGGCGACGCGCTCGCGCACCCAGGAGTCCTCGTCACGCAACCCGCGAAGCAGGGCAGGCAGGGCGCGCTCGGGAGCGAGGGTGGCCAGGGCCACCAGAGCCTCCTCCCGCACATCCTCATCGTCGTCCGAGCGTGCCGCAGTCTCCAAAGCCTCGGCAGCCCCCGGCTGCCGCAACGCGGCGAGCAGCTTGACGGCGCGCATCCGGACGAACCAGTTCTGGTCCCGGAGTGCCGCCAGCAGCGCCTCGAGGGCCCGGTCGTCCCCGTGGATCGGGGTCAGGTCTTGCATTCATACATTCCTCCCTCGGCTCCGCCGCCGCGAGCGACCATATCCCGAGGCCCGATGTCGGATTGCAAGACCTGACCCCGGCGCTATTTGGGGCAGATCCAGCCGGCTCCGCTGGGGTTGGGGAAACAGCCGACCGATTGCGGCAGCAGCTGCTTCGGCAGCCACAGCACCACGTCGGGGTACAGCACCGTGAAGGCGATGGTGAAGAAGAACACGATGTAGAGAGGGAGCGATCGGACCATCGCGCGGTAGAACGGCACGCCGATGAATTTCGACGCGATCAGCAAGCACAGCCCGTAGGGCGGCGTGATCAATCCGAACACCAGCGTGGTGATGATGACCACGCCCATGTGCACGGGGTTGATGTGACCCACCTCCGTCAGCTTATTGATGATGGGCATGAAGATGATGATGGCCGGGATCGCGTCGATGAAGTCGCCGAGGATCACGAACAGCACGACCAGGAGGAGCATGATCATCTTCGGGTCGGTGCCGGCGTAGTAGCTGATGTACTCGGCCACCGTGTCGGGGCCGCGCAGATAGGCCAGCATCCAGCCGAAGGCCGAGGCGGCGGCTACCAGCGCCAGCGGCAGCGAGTACAGGAGGCCGGTGTACATGAAGTCGCCCGGCAGGTTCCTTATATGGCGCGGATTCAGCACCGGGATGAGTACCAGCAAGATGTAGGCCGCCGCGACCATGCCGGCCTCGGTCGGCGTGAACCAGCCGGTCAGGATGCCCCCCATGATGATGACTGGGATCACCATCGGCAGGGCCGAGCCGCGCGCCGCCACGAAGACGTCGACCATCCTGGCGCGCTTCTTCATGGTGCCGACGGGACCGAAGAAGTAGCTGTAGATCATCAGCCCGATGCCGATCATCACCCCCGGCACCACGCCGGCCAGGAACAATCCGCCGATCGACACGTTGCCGGTGGCGCCGTAGACCACCGCCATGATCGACGGCGGGATCAGGTTGGCCATGGTCGAGGCCGAGGCGATCAGCGCCGCGGTGAAGGCGCGGTCGTAGCGCTCCTTGTCCATCTCGGGCGCCACGGTGCGGCTCAGCACCGCGACGTCGGCAGCCGAGGAGCCCGAGATGCCCGCGAAGAACATGCTGAACAGCGTGACGACCTGGGCCAGCCCGCCGCGCAGGTGCCCCACCAGCGCCTGGGCGAGGCGGATCATGCGATGGATCACGTCGGACGACGACATCAGCTCGCCGACGAGGAGGAAGAAGGGGACGGCCAGGAGCGCCTCGGAGTCGATGCCGTGGAACAACTGTCCGATCATCGACTGGAAGCTGATCGGGGTGAACGCCGTCACCACCAACACGCCCGCGATGATCGCGAACGCCACCGGCACGCCCATGTAGCCCAACAGCAGGAACAAGCCTCCCATCAAGACCAGAAGCAAGCCGGAGCTCATTCGACAGGCTCCGGCAGGAATTCGTCGTCCTCTGGACCCTCGAAGCCGTTGTGCCATCCATTGACCATCTGCTCGACGCAAAACAGCATCACCAGGGCGCCCGAAATCGGCACGACGCCGGTATAGACGGTCAGGGGAATGAGCCAGGGCATGCGGAAGCTGCCCAGGTCCAGCATCGCGTTCTTGTAGCCGAACCAGACCATGAATCCGGCCACGATCAGCACAACCAGCCGGTTGAAGGTCTCGATCGCCCAGCGGTTGGTACCGGTCATATGCTTGGTGATCTCGGACAGGTAGATATGGTCGTTGCGCCGAATGGCGGCGGCAATGCCGATGAACGCGCCCCAGGCGAAGAATGCCGTGGTCGCCTGTTGCAGCCACAGCCAAGGATAGCCGATGGTACGCGTCACCACGTCCAGGAAGACGCACAGCGTAAAGACGCTGATGCACACTCCGCACAGGGCCATCAAGCCGGCCTCGAGCGGGTCCAGCCATTTCCATTTCAGGTGGCGGTGGCGCTGGAGGATCAGCGCTCTATTTGCGGCAAAGTCGGTCACGGCTGCCATGTGCGTATCCCTGTCGCGCGAAGCGCGGCGGCGCTGCCCGCACCGCCGCGCCGTATCACATCGGTGGGACTACTTCACCGCGCGGACGAGACCCAGGATCTTGACCGCATGGGGCCCGAGCTCCGTGGCCAGCTGGTCCTGGATGGGCGCGGCGGCCTTCATGAAGCCGGACTTGTCGACCTTGGAGTTGACCTTCACGCCGATCTTCTGAAGCTTGACGGCCGATTCGGCCTCCAGCTTGAAGGCCATGGCGGGCTCGCGCCGGCTCACTTCGTCGGCCGCCTCCTGGACCCACTTCTTCTCTTCGGCGCTGAAGCTGTTCCAGGCCTTGTCGCTGACCCAGATGCAGTTGTTGTTGGCCTCGTGCTGGGTCATGTTCAGCACCGGCGCCACTTCGTAGTGCTTGTTCGTCTCGTACACGTTGACACCGTTCTCGGCCACGTTCACCACGCCGGTCTGGAGCGACACGTAGACCTCGCCGAAGGGCATGTGCACGGTCTGCGCGCCATAGGCCGGGAAGTGCGTGTCCTCGGTCTTGGTCGCCTGCACGCGCACCTTCAGGCCCTTGAGGTCCTCGACCTTGCTGATCTCCTTTTTGCTGTACATGTTGCGGAAGCCCATGGTGATCAGGCCGATGACCTGGGCGCCCTGCGTCGATTCCTTGATCATCGCGCGGAACGCGGAGGACACGGCCGGGTCGGCCAGCGCCCTGGCCAGATGGTTCTCGTCGCGGAAGATGAAGTGAAGCGAGAACACGCCGGCTTGCGGCGCCACGCTGGCCGCGTTCGCGGTTGCCGTGATGACGAAGTCGATGTCCCCCGCGCGGAGCTTCTGCAGCGTCTGCGGCTCGGTCCCCAGTTGCGCGCCGGGGAACTGATTGATGCTGAGCTTGCCGCCGCTCAACGCCTTCAGCTTTTCGTCGAATATGTTCGCGGCGATGCCGTAGGCCGTCGTCACCGGCTGGTCGTAGGCGAAGCTCAGCTTGCGCTGCGCCGAGGCATCGCTCCACAGCCCCAGCGTCAGGACGCCCGCGGCAAGGGCCGCGAGTCCAAATTGTCTCATGGCGAATTTCATTGCTTTTCCCTCCCGGTATGACGCGAACTGGGTTGTCGGGTTCGATTTGCAGCACACATGGTCGCCGATCTGCCACGCGCCGTCAAGGCGGAGCGGAGATGACATAAAACCCGTTCTCAGGCATGACCCGCCGAGCCCGAGGGTCCTCCCTCGGGACCTGTCTTGTCACAGCCACGTGGCATCAGCTCGTGGCGCGGCTGCGGAGCATCGCCGAGCATGCGGTGGTGCCCGATGACGACGACCCTCTGCGGAATACCCGCACGACGGCGGCCGGCCCGCTGGCGCGCGCGTTCCTGGCCCCGTACTGGGTCAACTACCATCTCGAGCACCACCTGCTCATCTTCGTCCCGTGCTGGAAGCTCCGGCGCGCCCACGCACTGCTCCTCGCGAAGGGCTAGGGGCCCCGCATGGAGGTGGCCTCGGGCTATGGGGACGTTCTCTCGCGCGCCACAGGAGCCTAGGCGCCGCCTCCGATTTGACCTGCCATCCGCGGTCTGGCAGGATCGGCGCGGGCACCGGGCCGCCGGCGGTAGATCCGAATATCGTAGTGCAGACCTTGCCCTGGGAGGGGACGATGACGTCGACATCGAGGCTGTCCGCCAGCGAATGCGTGCCCACGGACGCCGCGGCCCTGTTGATCGGCCGGGCGTGGGTCCCTGCCGAGGATGGACCGTCTGTCATCGCGGTGCGCGGCGACCTGGCCGTGGACCTGACGCCCGCGTATCCGACGGTCAGCCATCTGCTGAACGTCGCCAAGCCTGACGACCTGCGGACGGCGATCAAGGTCGGCCCTGTCATCGGGCGCCTCGGTGACATCGTGGCCAACAGCACGGAAGGTCATCGCGACTCGTCGCGCCCCTGGCTCCTGGCACCGTGCGACCTGCAGGCCGTCAAGGCGAGTGGGGTGACCTTCGTCGCGAGCCTCCTCGAGCGCGTGATCGAAGAGCGAGCGCGCGGCAACCCAGCCCTGGCCGATGGTGTCCGGCGGGAGATCCAGGCCATTGTCGGGCCCGACCTGCGTGGCGTCCGTCCCGGCTCCCCGGAGGCGGCCCGCGTCAAGGAGGTGCTGATCGCCCGGGACATGTGGTCGCAGTACCTCGAAGTCGGGATCGGGCCCGACGCGGAGCTCTTCACCAAGTGTCCGCCCATGGCCGCGGTCGGTCTCGGCGCCCGCGTGGGAATCCATCCAGCCTCCGTCTGGAGCAATCCAGAGCCCGAGCTCGTCCTCGTGATCAATAGCGCGGGTGTGATCGTCGGCGTCACCCTGGGCAATGACGTGAACCTGCGGGACGTCGAGGGGCGGAGCGCGCTCCTCCTGGGTCGCGCGAAAGACAACAATGCCTCGTGCGCCGTGGGCCCCTTCGTGCGGGTGCTGGACGAGACGTTCACGCTCGACGCCGCGCGCCGCCTGACCTTCGAGACCGTGGTGGAGGGCCCCGACGGCTTCCGCGTGACACACACGACGCGCGTGAGCGAGATCAGCCGTGACCTGGCCGATCTTGCGTCACAAGCGCACAGCCGCTACCACCAGTACCCCGACGGCCTGCTGCTCTTCATCGGCACCATGTTCGCCCCCGTGGACGATCGCGGCGCCCCCGGGAGCGGGTTCACTCACAAGACGGGGGACGTCGTCCGCATCGCCGCGAGCGAGCTCGGCGCACTGGTCAACGAGGTGGTGACCTGCGATCAGGCGGAGCCGTGGAGTTTCGGCACCGGGGCCTTGATGGCCAACCTCGCCCGACGTGGTCTGCTCATGGACAAGGGGCGTCGCTGAGAGAGGCTACGCCACCGAGCGGTGAACGAAGCTGAGGTCAAAGGAGGGACGCGCGATGCGCTGGCTCAAGATCTTGATGGCTGTATTCGCCGCCGCCGTATTGGTGGCGCCCACGCTGAGCTCCGCCCAGGACGGCGGGGTGAAGATCGGCGTGCTGGACGACATGTCCGGCCCCTATTCTGACAATACCGGTCCGGGCGACCTGCTGGCGGTGCGGATGGCAGTGGCGGATTTCGGCGGGAGTGCGCTCGGCAAGCTCATCGAGGTGATCTCGGCCGACATGCAGAACACGGTCGATGTCGGCGTCGGGATCGCGCGCCGCTGGTACGAGCAGGACCAGGTCGACCTGATCATCGGCATCCCGCATTCAGCTATCGCCCTCGGCGTGGTGAAGCTCGCAGAGCAGTCCAACCGGCTGGTGATGCCGACCGCCGCGGCGACGGCGGAGCTGACCGGCAAGTCATGCTCGGCGCACAGCGTGCACTGAGTGTACGACACCTACGGCCAGAGCAAGACCCTCGTCAACGCCGTCGTGAAGCAGGGCGGCGATTCCTGGTTCTTCATCACCGTCGACTACGCCTTCGGCCACGCGCTGGAGCAGAACGCGAGCGACTTCGTCAAGGCCGCGGGCGGCAAGGTGCTGGGCTCGGCGCGGCATCCGCTGAACAACCCGGACTTCTCGTCCTTCCTGCTGCAGGCGCAAGCCTCGAGGGCCAAGGTGGTGGTGATGGCGAATGGCGGCGCCGACATCACCAATGCGATCAAGCAGGCGAAGGAGTTCGGGCTCGAGCGTGGAGGCCAGCGAGTGGCGGCGCTCCTGATCCAGTATCCCGAAGTGCGGGCGATCGGTCTCCCGACCGCGCAGGGGCTCCTGATGGCGAGCTCGTTCTACTGGGACATGAGCCCGGAGGCCCGGGCCTTCACCGACCGGTTTACCGCAGCCAAGGGTATGCCGCCGACCATGATCCAGGCCGGCACCTACGGCGCCACCATGCATTACCTGAAGGCGGTCAAGGCGGCCGGTACCGACGAGGCGAAGGCGGTCATGGCAAAGATGAAGGAGCTGCCCATCAACGACCTCATGACCAGGCAGGGCCGCATCCGCGAGGACGGGCGCGTGATCCGCGACATGTACCTGATGCAGGCCAAGACGCCCGACGAGTCGAAGAGCGAGTGGGACCTGGCGAAGATCGTCGCGACGATCCCGGGCGACCAGGCGTTCCGCCCTCTCGCCGAGGGCGGCTGCCCGTTGGTGAAGAAGTAGCCATGCCATGAAGGGGAGCCGCGCGCGTATCCTGACCACGCAGGCCGGGAGCGTAGATAACATAAGACCCGTTCTCAGTCAGGGCCCGCCGCGCCCGAGGGTCTTCCCCCGGGGTCTGCCTTGTCACAGCGCGGATAAGCCCCCTCCCACGTCGCGCCGATCCTGCCAGAGCGGGGATCAGCGGTCAAATCGGGACCTTGAATCACAGGGTGGGAGCCCTCCACGGGACCATCAGGCCCCGGCAGGGCAGACGTCCGCGGCGGCCCCGGACCCCCGGCACCGCCTAGACGCTCACGCCGGGAAGTGTCGGCTGCTCGGCTCCTGCCGCAGTCAGTGGCAACGCGGGGCGCGGACCCTCCCGCGCGCCCGGGAGGCCGAGGTGGGCGAGAATCTTTTGAATCACGGCGGGGTCGTCGATCGTAGCGATCCGCTGCATCCGCCCGGCGCAGCGCGGACAGCGCAGGACGTCCAGGTCGAAGGCCCGGCGCATCAGCAGGGCCCAGGTCCAGTAGCGGGGCCTGGGTGCGCCCGCGGCCCCCGCCCGGAGATCCGTCGCCTGGTCCCTCTCCGTGCGTCGGTAGGCGACGACCTCCGCTCGCCACCGCGCGGGCGGGGCCAGCGCGCCGTGGTAGAGCACCAGGTTGATCTCGGGCCGCGGCGTCAAGGCCGCCAGCTTCTCGAGAAACTCCACCGGCTCGAAGAGCAGATACGTCGTCCCATCGCTCCAGGGGTGCTTGAGCTCCAGCCGCACTCGCCCGTCGGCCAGACGCCGCAGGCGGTGCTCGGCCAGCGGCGGCCTCAGCACGTAGCGGCAGTATGCGGACCGGGGAGTTATGCGGACCAGGCGCCCACATGGTCGGGAGGAACGCTGAGAATACCGCGGCTTCGGTCACCTCGGAGGGTGTGACCCGGTCCGCATAATTCGGGCACGCTGGGGTCCCCATTCACCGGGCTTCGGCCCAAGGAGGACCCCATGCTCGAGCGCTGCGTCAAGAACCCCCTCACCCTCCACCGTCTCCACACTGGACCGGCGGGGCCGTGTCTCGACGGCTTCGCGGAATCCATGGGCGCCGCGGGCTACTCGTCCGAGACGATCGGCTCCTACCTGCACGCCGCCGACCACTTGGGCCAGTGGGCCGTGCAGCGCCGCGTGGCCATCGCAGATCTCGATGAGGACCTGCTCGCGCGCTTTGTCCGTCACCTGCCCCGGTGCCGGTGCCGAGGTGGCAAGCGTAGAGGCCACAGGGGTGTGCCGTTTCGCGTCCAGGCGTTCCTGCGGTACCTGCGCGAAGTGGGCGTCGTGACCACGTCCGTGCCGGAGGCGACCCGTCCGCCACTGGTGACCGAGTACAGCGTGTGGATGCGCGACCGGCGCGGCCTGGCCGCCACGACGATGGCCCACTCGGTGCCGGTGGTCCAGGCCCTGCTCGCCACCGTGGGCGACGATCCCACTGGGCTGGCTGCCGCGGGCGTGCGCCGGTTCGTGCTCGAGTACATCCAGCAGCATGCGCCCGCGTCGGCGGGCTGCGTCACGACGATCGTCCGATGCTTCCTCCGGTGGCTCGTCGTGCACGGGCGGTGCTCGCCCGACCTCGTCGCGGCCGTGCCCACGATGCCCACGTGGCGGCTGGCCACGCTCCCTCGCGCCCTCGCGGATGCCGATGTGGAGCGCATCATCGAGGCCTGCGATCGCCCCAGCCCCGTGGCGCGGCGCGATCGCGCCATGCTGTTGCTGCTCGCCCGCCTCGGTCTGCGGGCGGGGGACGTCGTCGCGCTCCGGCTCGGCGACATTGAGTGGGAGCGGGGACGGCTGCGCGTCGTCGGCAAGGGGCGGCGCGAGACGCGGCTGCCGCTGCCTCAGGATGCGGGCGATGCGATGCTCGGGTACCTGGAGGCCGAGCGTCCCGCCGCCGCCACGGATCACGTCTTCCTGACCGCCCGCCCTCCCATCCACCCGCTCCGCTCAAGTGGCTTGCGCGATGTCGTCTGTCGCGCGATCGGGCGCGCCGGCGTTCAGGCGCCGTCCCGGGGGACCCACATCCTGCGCCATTCGCTCGCGACCCGGCTGCTCCGCGACGGCGCGACGCTCGACGCGATCGGCGCCGTGTTGCGCCACCGCGACGTCAACACGACGGCGCTCTACGCCAAGGTGGATGTCGGCCGGCTCCGTCAGGTCGCGCAGCCCTGGCCCGACGCGGAGCCGGCGTCATGTTGAGGCCGAGCATCGACGCCTACCTGGCGCTCCGTCGAGCGGTCGGCTTTCGGCTGAAGACGGAGGAGGCCCTGCTGCACGACTTCGCGCGATGGGCTGTCGATCGCGGCGACACGCACGTCCGGACGCAGACGGCGACCGACTGGGCGGCGGCGGCGCGGTCGCTCTGGCAACGGGAGCGCCGGCTCCGGGCAGTCGCCGGCTTCGCGCGCCACGCACGGGCCGAAGATCCCCGGCACGAGGTGCCGCCGATCTTCGTGTTCGGGCGCCGGCACGTGCGTCCCCGGCCCCACATCTACGCGCCGGACGAGCTGCGCCGCCTGCTCGACGCGGCCCGCCAGCTCCCGGCCATCTGGCCGCTACGCCCGCAGGTCTTCACGACGCTGTTCGGCCTGCTCGCGTCAAGCGGCGTGCGGGTGTCCGAGGCGCTGGCGCTGCGATTCGGGGACGTCACGAGTGACGGCCTCGTGATTCGCAAGGCGAAGTTCAACAAGACCCGGCTCGTGCCCTTGCACGAGACCGCCGCCGCGGCGCTCGACGGCTATCTCGAGCGGCGCCGGCGCGCCAGCACGGTGAGCGACTACGTCTTCGTCTCGCCGAAGGGCGGCCGGCTTCCCATGCCGACGGTGACCAAGACGTTCCTGCACCTGGCACGCCACACCGGTCTTCGTGCCGGTCCCGGCACACCCGGACCGCGGATCCACGACCTGCGGCATACCTTTGCGGTACGGGCCCTGGAGGCGTGTCCGCAGGGCGGGAGCCCCGTCGGCTGGCACATGCGTGCGCTGTCGACCTACCTCGGCCATCGCAACGTCGCCGACACGTGCTGGTACCTGCACGCAACGCCGCTGCTGATGCGGGGCGTGGCCGATGCCTGCGAGCGATTCCTCGACGGAGGAGCCCGATGACACCCATTGCGCCCCACATCACCGCGTTCCTCCGGCAGCGGCTCGCCGTGGATCTGCGGGCCAGCCCGCATACCTGCGACACCTACGCCTACGCCTTTCAGCTCCTCTTCCAGTTTATGAACCACGCGCTCGGCGTGGCGCCCGCCGCGCTCGCGCTGGAGGACCTCGACGCGCCACTCGTGTTGCGATTCCTCGACCATCTCCAGCAGGAGCGGCACAACACGCCGCGCACGCGGAACGCCCGGCTGGCCGCCATCCGCTCCTTCATGCGATTCGTCGAGTACCGCGTGCCGGCGGCGCTCGATCAGGTCCGCTGCGTTCGGGCCATCCCCGCGCAGCGGACCGACACGCGGATCGTCCGGCACCTCAGTGCCGAGGAGCAGCGTGCGCTCCTCGACGCGCCCGAGCCGACCACGCGCCTCGGCATCCGCGACCGCGCCATGCTGCTGCTGGCGCTCGCGGGCGGCCTGCGTGTCTCCGAGCTCGTCGGCCTGCGCCTCGACGAGGTGCAGTTCACCGGCCGCTACGTCGACGTGCGTGTGCGCGGCAAGGGGCGCCGCGAGCGCGCCCTGACGCTGTGGAAGTCCGTGGGCGACACGATCCGCGCCTGGCTCGCCGTGCGCGGTGACGCGCCCAGTCCGGAGCTGTTCCTCAACGCCTGGGGCAAGCCCATGACGCGCTCCGGCTTCGAGTGCGTGCTCGCCAAGCACGTCGCCGCGACCGCCGCGCGGTGCCCGTCGCTCCGGGCCAAGCGTGTCTCCCCGCACGTGCTGCGACACACCTGCGCGCTCACCACCCTGCAGGCGACACGCGACCTGCGCAAGGTCTCGCTGTGGCTCGGCCATGCCAGCACACAGACCACCGACATCTACTTGCAGGCCGACCCGACGGAGAAGCTCGAGGCGCTCGCGGCGATGACGCCGCCGGCGCTCCGGCCGGGGAAGTTCCGGCCGCCCGACCGACTGATCGCCGCCCTGAGAGCCCCCACGGTTATGCGGAGTTCCGGCGCGGTTAACCCATGAAGGCAACGACGAAATGGTCCCACAGGTCCGCATAACTCCCCGGTCCGCATAGAGCCGCT
>JAUSJX010000138.1 GCA_030647435.1 Candidatus Rokuibacteriota bacterium | reverse complement strand
CACGGGGCTCGGATTGGCGACGGTAACGGTCACCGCAGCGCTTGTGCCCGTGTTGCCTGCCGCATCGGTGGCTTTCACGGTGAGCGTGTGCGTGCCGTTGGGTACCAGCGCCGTGTTCCAGACCAGTGAGTACACGGGCGGCGCGAAGATGCCGATCAAGGCCCCGTCCACGGAGTATTTGATCAGGGTCACGCCGACGTTATCGGTCGCCGACGCCCTGATGGTGACATTGCCCGAGACGGTGCCCCCGGTGGGTGCCGTGATGCTTACCGTCGGGGGTGTGATATTGCTCGGCGAGCCGGAACACGCCGTGTTGGAGTAATCGGAGTATCCGTTTTGATTGAATGCCCGGACACGATAGCAATAGGTGGTCGTATCGGTCACGGAGGAATCCACGTACGTGGTGACCGCGGCTCCCGTCCTGGCGATTTCTGCGAACGCCGCCGCGCCGCCCGTGCTTCTCTCCACCGAGAACCCGGCTGCATCGGGGGCATTATTGACCCACGTTACGGTGAGCGGGGCGGCGATGGCCTCATCGTGCCAGGCGAGCATCGTCAGGAGCAGCATTGTAGCGACGGCAACGCGATGGGACGGTCTCTTGAACGAGCTCACTGCTAGCCCCCCCTCTAAGCCGTGAGCGAGGTCACAGCCCCGAGGAGGCTCTGTGTTCGCCCGGCAACCCTGCTACCGTATCCCGGGACGCCGGGACTTAGGCCAGTGGTTTTGCGTCCCACCCTTTAGGGGGGGGGTTGCCGTTGTCAGGTTCCCATCCTACACGCTTACACGAGATTCGCGCAAGGTGGCTGCCATCGAGAGCTGAGGCTCAAGCGATAGAGAATGATGGACGTGTCCAGGGCGTCGATCTCATCTCTGGTGACGCTTACTCCCGCCAGAGGTCACCAAGCAGAAGAGAGTTTATCCAGCGAACGCTCTCCATGATGAACTCACGGCTATTGCGACGGTCCCGCCACCAGCCCTCCGGGTGGAACGGATCGTCCGGGGATGCACGCACGATGACCACGGCAGATCGACCGAGGGCGCGGCGAAGAAGGAGAGCCGTGCGTCGCGTGTGTGATCGATAGGTGATGACGATCACTCGGGTGGCGTCATGGGTACGGGCATAGCGGGCGGTGGCCTGAACCGCGACATTCGTGTCAACTTCGGTGACGGGCTCCACGACGATGGCCTCGGAGGCGACACCCAACCGATGCATCACAAGGATCGCGAGCTCATGGCGGGTCGGAACGGGAATGCCGAGCCGGTCGAGCAGTTTCTCATCGGCGGCCGGGGGTGCTTTGAAGAGCAGGATGCGCGGCGCGTAGCCCTTCGCCAAGAGGTCTGCTGCCGCGGCAGCAGCAGGGACTTCGTTATCGAAGACCGCCACGAGATCTGCCGGGGCCGGTGGTGTCTCTTCGACGAGCAGCCCGCCCAGCTTGGTGAGTGCCGGTCCCCGCCATGTCCAGAGTGCTGCCATTCCGAAAAGGAGAAGGAGAAGGAGTAGCGCTATTGCGCCTGCGCGGAGACGAACTGTGCGAGGCCGCGCTGAGACTCGGGGGTAGGCGGGCTCGGCGGGCTCCATGGCGGGGGTATGGTAGCCGAAGGTTTGTAGGCGTGCCAGTTACCCTCCCCTTGATGCCCGGCGATCCACCCATGCCCTGTCACGGCCAACCCATCGGTGGACGTGAGGGCTCAGATAAGTCAGCCAGCCGTCTGGAAACGCATTCGGGAGACTCTTGCCCGTCTTCTCGCTCAGCGTGTCGATCTCGTCACCACCGACGGAAGCAGCAGCGCCGTCTACGCGTCCTTCACGTCTCAGACAGGCCTCGGCCAAGACTAGTGTCGCCAACCTCCACTTACTATGAATGGGCTTGCACAGATGGTGAATCGAATGTCGTCAGGACTCCCGCAGTCTTCCTTAGTTGCGTCGTAGGAGAGGGCCGGACGGGATGTCTCGTCCGGCCCTCCTGCTTTGCGCCGGAGTCGCGCGCCCGTGACAACGATAAATCGCCTTCGGCTACGCGACGACCGCCGACGGCACCTTAGGGCCCGTGTACGAGCCGTTGGCCTAACCAGGCTGACCCGTGCCGGGGCGAGTGTCGTCAACTTTCACTTCCTAGGAAGGGCTTTGCAGAGATGGTGAACCGCATGTAGTGAGGACTCCTGCTATCCGAGCGGTAAACCGTTGGGTTTATGGCTCTTCTGGAAATCGAGTGGGCGATTTTGAGGCATTTTAGA
This sequence comes from Candidatus Rokuibacteriota bacterium, assembly GCA_030647435.1. Taxonomy (NCBI): domain Bacteria; phylum Candidatus Rokuibacteriota; species Candidatus Rokuibacteriota bacterium. The sequence continues at coordinate 31,227 of JAUSJX010000138.1, read as the reverse complement.
GCGCTGGCAGCATACACGTGAGCACCTTCAACCGCAGATACTCCTCGTCGCGCAGTCCGTACGCGCGGCGCTGGATGACCCGGATCTTGTTGTTCAAGCCCTCGACGAATCCGAGCGAGACCTTGTTCTCGGGCTCGCAATAGGCGGCGATCCCATCCCAATGTCGATCGATCATCTCGGCGAACTTCTCGTACGGCGCGAGTCGCTGCCACTTCAGGCTCGCCCGCCAGTTCTCGAAGAATCTGCGTGCCCAACCCTCGCGCTCGTAGTCCCAGAGCTGCCCGAAGGATTCCTTGAGCAAGTATGCCGTATTCAAGCGCTTGTTGGCCGCCAGCAACGTCTTGAGCGACTTCCTGCCCTCCAGGGTGAGGTTTTCCCGACGCGAGAGCAGTGTGTACTTCTGGCCCTTGATGAAGCGCCGACCGCGCCCCGAGAGCCGCGCGTACTCGGTCTTGCGGACCGTGTCGAGCGCTTCTCCGAGGTGGCGCATGATGTGGAACTTGTCGTACAGGATCGCCGCCTGCGGTGCACGCGCCACCGTCACGGTGTGAAACGGCTTCCACATGTCCATCACCGCCAAGCGAATGCCCCGGGTCTTCTTCTCACCGAGCCAGTCGTAGAACAGCGCCATGCTCGCCTCTTTGCGGTCCGCTCCCCCGAACCAGATCGGGCGCCGTCGAATCAGGTCGCTCACCACGATGCGGTAGGTATGGCCCTTGCGGATCGAGATCTCGTCGATGCCGGTGGCTGTGGGTCCTGGCGCACCCACACGGGCGAGTTGCGCCCGCATGTACTGCATCTCCAGCGTCTTGATCGTCTCCCAGTCGAGGTGCAACTCCTGTGCAATGCTCTTGATCGTTGCCGAGCGGCAGCGCCGGCCCACGTAATAGGCAAAGCGCTTGGTATAGAAGGGATTGTCCGCCAGGAAGTCGAGCCGCTCGCGCTTCACGTGCCCGCAACGCTTGCACGGCACACGACGGACCTCGATCTCCAGAAAGATGCGCCTGTCGCCACACGAGAGATCGCGAACCAGCCGCGTGCGTCGGTCGTACCATCCGCTGTGTCCTCGACCGCAACTGCCGCACGTCGTTTTTTTGAGCGCCGTTTGAGGGTGATGACGCGCGCCTTCGGATCAACGAAGATTCCGCGCACCGTAGAGTGCGGCCAGAAACCAGGCCACGCGTATGCATCCCACAGCCGCCGCTTTCGTTTCGATGAATTGGCCATCCGCACATGATGCCAAATCCGAGCCCCCTGCGACATGCCTGAAAGCCAATATCCATGCGGCTTCCCGCCCGATGTACCCCTTCAATTCACCCACACGACTTCCAGAAGACCCGGGTTTATTAGTGTAGTGAATCTCGGCCTAGGAATTGCTACGCTCGAGGGCCAGCGAATGGCTGGCGCGCGAATGGGCTGGGTTCTCAATGTCGGAGAGTTTTACATGACGGAGGAGCGGATGAACATACTCGCAATTGTCGCAGCGATAGCGTTCATTGGCCTACTCGGGGCCGGAGGCGCTGAAGCTGCATCAGAAACCTGGAACTTCAACGTCCCCACTGGTGGTTGCGATCTTGCTTCGGGGATCGCCGGGCAGTCAAGCACGCACTGGCACCCAGGCCTGCACCTCAGGGGGCTGCGGAGGCCCGGCGGCGGTGAGGCGCGCCTTCAGGCGCCCTCCGGCCGCGCTCGAACCCCGGGGAGCAAGAAAGACTGGGCTTCGCCCTCGTCCAGCCCACCAGAGACCGCGCCCCGACGCTTCCTCCAGCTGAGGCCGGCCATCCCCACCAGTTCCACGCCCAGCAGCACGAGGCCGGAGAGCAAGCGCCCCCGTCCAGGTGAGCGTGGCCCCGCAGCCCTGCGTCCGGGGCAACCCCACCGTGACGGTCTCGCCCTCTCAGAGCCCGTGGGTGCCGCCGGGAACCAGGGTGAGCTACACGGTGAGCGTCACCAATCCCGACAGCAGTGGCTGCTCCGGCCTCGAGCTTCGCGCTCGGGGTTGGCGTGCCAGCGGGCTGGCCGGCCCTGCTCGGGGCCCCCAGCCCTGACCCTGAGCCCCGGCGCCTTGGCCTCGGCGGGTCTGCACGGTCACCTCGCCCGGGAACGCCCCCGACGGCTTCTACAATCTGGTCGAGGCCGCGACCAACAGGGCGGCCCCGACCTACGCGGGCTCGACCCACTCGACCCACGTGGTCGTCTCCTCGCTCAGCGTCTCGGTCGTCAACTTTCACTTGCTATGAAAGCGCTTGCATACATGATGACCTGATGTGATGAGGACTCTTGTGGGCCTTGTTGTAACACGGTGTTTTTGTTAGCACTGATCGCTGGCTCGAGACTTGCGTGCTCTGCCATCGGGATGGCCGCATTGAGGCATGGGTAGCGTATGCGGCAACCTCTTAAGATCAAACCTACAACCGGAGGATTGAGAATGGCGCGATCAGGCAGAAGGGGCTCTCTCGTAGCGGTCGTGACTGCACTCGCCCTGCTGGTTACTCCTTTACCGGCTCTGGCTACCTTCGCCATTAACATCGTGGGTCCGGCGCCCTACGGTGGGGGCGGGATAACGGTTGTTGACAACGCAGCAGGGGATACGAATCCCGCCGTTGGCGTAATGTCACTCACAGCCGGTTTGGGAGGACTTCCGGTTATCCCCGGCTTTTCGGTCAGTATTGATATTGGGATAAGCAACAGTCCCGGTGGTCCCTTGTCTTCCTTGGTGGATTTGGCCTGGATCCTGAGCTCTTTGGGTGACGTAGGCGGCACGATCACGGTCACCGCTAGCGCCGATGGCTTCACGTTCCCGGCAAGCGGTGTGCCTTCGATCCTGACCAGCGCTGTCGGCGGCACCTTGACTCCCGTCGCTGCTGGCAATTCCGTTACTGCACAGCAATGGGTCGATCTGAGCAACCTTCTCTTTGGATTGGGCACTGTCACACCTGGCGTCCAGGGCCCGTTCACCACCGCCTCGTTCAACAACACTGCATCTGCGGCCTTTACTTCGGTTACCCCCTATGCGATCACCGACCGACTCATCTTGACCCTGGGGGCGGACGCCTTAACGACCGGCGACCTGCAGAGCGTCGTGACGCCCGAGCCCGCCACAATGTTCTTGGCTGGGCTGGGCCTACTCGGGCTCGGTTATGCAGCCCGGAGGCGTCTGTTCGGCCAATTGAGCTAAGCCAATAAGCGAGCCAGGTGCCCTAGTAGTTGTGTCCTAGGGGGGAGGGCCGGACGGGAGTCACGTCCGGCCCTCCTGCTTTGTTCAGGAGTCGCGAGTCCATGAAGGAGATTTCCGACCGCCTGTTCAGGTATATTCAGGCCATGTACCGGGTTCTGGCCGAATACCTGCCCGACTGAGACGGGAGAGCCAGCCGATGTCTCGCAGGACCCGCAGGTGGACCATTCTCCTGGTCGTCGGACTGCTGGTCGTGGCCGGCTGCTCTCGGTCCCCGGAGGCTCAGAAGACTCGCCATCTGGAGCGCGGCGACAAGTACGCCGCGCGAGAGCAGTACCGGGAGGCGATCCTCGAGTACCGGAACGTGCTCCGGTTCGACCCCGCCAATGAGCGCGCCATTAGGCAACTTGGCGTCTCGCACTACCAGCTTGGGGAGCTGGCGCAGGCGTTTCGTTATCTCCTGAAAGCCGAGGAGCTGGCCCCCGATGCCCCCGACGTCCGGCTCAAGCTCGGGACGATCTATTTCCGCGCGGGCGAGACGGACGAGGCCAGGCGGGAGGTCACCTTTGTCCTCGAGAAAGAGCCCAAGAACCTCGACGGGCTCGTGCTGCTGGCCAGCATGGCCGCCACGCCCGAGGAGGTAGACGCCGCGATCCGACGGCTCGAGACGGCCCAAGCCGATCTGGGGGATCGGGCGAAGCTGCATCTGGCGCTCGGCGTCCTCTACCTTCGGAAGCAGGACGCGGTGAGCGCGGAGCGTGCCTTCCAGGAGGCCGTGGCCCGCGATCCCAAGTTCGCCGAGGCCCATCTGGCGCTGGGCGAACTCTACCTCGGCAAGCGGGATGCCACTCAGGCTGAGCGAGAGTTCAAGGCGGCGGCTGACATCGCGCCGGTCGGCTCGGTGGCGCGGATGCGGCTCGCCGACTTCTACCTCCTCGCGCAAAAGCCTGATGATACCAAGCGCATCCTGTCGGAGATCACCCAGAAGGCCCCGGCGTATCTCCCCGCGTGGCGGCGGCTGGCCGAGATCTTGTTCCAGGAGCGCAAGTACGACGAGAGCCTCAGGGCCTTGCAGGCTCTGCTCAAGAAGAACCCATCAGACCTAGAGGGTCATCTCCTGCTAGGGCGCGTGCGCCTGACCAAGCGCGAGAACACCGAGGCGATCCAGGAATTCCAACAGGTGCTGAAGCTCGACCCGAGGAACGCCATGGCGCGCTACCAGCTCGGGCTGGCCCAGGTCCAGGCCGGGAATCTTCAGCAGGCCAAGGCCGAACTGAAGGACGCGATATCGGCCGCCCCCAACTTCACCGAGGCCGTGCTTCTGCTGGCCGAGCTGAACATCCAAGCGGGCGCGTTTCAACCCGCCATCGAGGACCTGGAGAGCTTCCTGGCCCGGCAGCCGAGAGTGTTCCCGGCCCACCGCCTCCTCGGCCTGGCCTATCTAGCCAAGCGTGAGCCGGCCCGGGCGACCGAGGCGTTCCGCAAGCTCCAGGTCCTCGGCCCAAAGGACCCCCGGGGGTTCTATCTGGTGGGTGTCGGACTCAGGGCGCAGGGAAAGAGCGCGGAGGCGAAGAAAGAATTCGAAGCCGCCCTCGCCTTGGCTCCCGGCTATGTCGAGCCGGCTGCCCAGCTTGCCAGCATGGCCCTCGCCGCAAAGCAGCCCGACACCGCCCTCAGCCGCGTCACGAAGCAGATCGCCCTGGTGCCCACGTCCGGAGGGCTCCAGCACCTGCTCGGCATTGTGCACCTCGCTCGGCGCGAGCCTAGGCTCGCCGAAGGCGCGTTTCTGAAGGCTATCGAGCTCGAGCCGACGCGGATCGACGCCTATGTGCGGCTTGGCGACCTCTACCAGGCCTCTGGCCGTTACGATGAGGCGCTAGCCAAGATGAACGAAGCGCTCAAGACGAACCCCAGCGCGCTCCCCCCGCAGATGCTCATGGGCATTCTCTACGAGCGCAAGGGAGAGGTCGCGAAGGCCCAGCAAGTATATGAAAAGGTCCTCACGCTCAATCCCCGCTCCGCGCTCGCGGCGAACAACCTGGCCTGGCTTTACTCCGAACACGGCGGCGACAAGGAAAAGGCGCTCCAACTGGCTCAAACGGCCAAGGAAATGGCTCCCGAAGACCCGAATGTCTCGGACACCCTGGGATGGATCCTCTACAAGCGCGGCGTATACCAGCGAGCGGTTGCCTTGTTGAAAGAGAGCGCGAGCAAGCTTCCGGACCAGCCGGTTGTCCAGTACCATCTCGGGTTAGCGTCCCTGAAGGTCGGAGACAAGGATGGCGCCCGCACGGCCTTGACCGCGGCCGTGAACTCGCCGGCGAGCTTCGCCGGGAAGGACGAGGCGAAAAAGGCCTTGGCGGAGCTCAAATAGTGACGTCACGGTTGCTAAAATGCCGACGCTGACGAAAAACCTTCCAGCGCTCGAGCAGGAGCAGCGCGAACGAGCTCATGGTCGGCTCCGGGCCGGCGTGCTCGCGGGGGCGGTCGTCGCAATCCTGATCGGGCTCTACGCGCGCGTTCTTCCCGTCTGGCTGGCAGATCTCTGGGACGATCCCACCTACAGCCACGTGTACATCGTTCCGATCATCAGCGGCTTCGTCATGTGGCAGCGCCGGCGGCACCTGGCAACACTCCCGATCCGGGGCAGTTGGCGCGGGGTGCCGCTCATCCTGGCAGGCGTGGCCGCGCTCATCGTGGGCGACATCGGCGCCGAGACCTTCCTGATGCGAAGCTCGCTCATCGTTATTCTTGCCGGGCTGGTCCTGTTTCACTTCGGCTGGGCGATGCTCCGGGCGCTCGCGTTCCCGCTGGGCTTCTTCCTGTTCCTGGTGCCCATGCCGGCGATCTTCTTCTACGCCATGACGGCGCGGCTCCAGAACCTGGCCGCCGAGAACGGAGCCTGGGCCTTGGATCTCCTCGGCGTGCCGGTCCTCCTCGACGGGAACGTTATCCACCTGAGCAACCTCACGCTCGGTGTCACGGAGGCCTGCAGCGGCATCCGATCGCTGATCACCCTGGTGGCTCTCGGCGTTGCCTGGGCGCACCTCATGCTGCCGAGGTTCTGGATGCAGGTCGTGCTCGTGATCTCGGTCCTGCCCATCACGATCGTGACCAACGCCGGCCGCATCGTGATGACCGGTCTCGTCGGCCGGTCGTTCGGTGTCGAGTATGCCGAGGGATTCTTCCACTTCTTCTCCGGCTGGCTGGTCTTTATCGTCGCCATCCTCTGTCTGCTCGCGGTCCACGGCGTTCTCCGAGCAGTGAGCCCGCGCCGGGTCTGGGACACCGCATGAGGCAGGCGGCTCGAGTGTCGGTGTCGCTGGCGATCCTCCTCGGCGCGCTGCTGGTCCTGCAGCTGCGGTCCACAGGGGAGGCCGTGCCGATCCGGAAGCCGCTCGACTCCTTTCCGGCGACGCTGGGGGAGTGGCAGGCGCGCAGGGGGACGATCTTCAGTGTGGGTATCCTGGACAAGCTGAAGCTCACGGACTACGTGATGCGCGACTACGGCGATGAACGCGGTCGAAGTTTGAACCTCTACATCGGCTACTGGGACACGCAGCGGAAGGGCGCGGTGATTCACTCGCCGAAGAACTGCCTCCCCGGGGCCGGGTGGGAGCCAGTCGAGTCCTCGTTCGTCACGATCCCTCTCCCTCCTCCCCATCCGCCCATCATCGTGAACCGGTACCTGATCCAGAAGGATCGGGACCAACAGGTCGTCCTGTACTGGTATCAGTCCCAGGGGCAGGTGATCGCGGGGGAGGTGCCCGCGCGGATCGCGATGGTCAAGAGCGCCCTCGTCCGCAACCGCACCGACGGAGCGATCGTGAGGGTCATGAGCCCAGTCTACGGAAGCGCCCGGGAGACCTCCGAGCGCCTCGTCGCGTACGTTCAGGCGATGTATCCGGTCCTGGGCGACTACCTGCCCGACTGAGTTTGTCAGGTGTGCCCGGTGTCTCGAAGATCACGCAAGGTCTAGCGCCCTCGTCCTGGGGCGGCCCATAATCTCGAGGGGGTGACGTACCGTTCGCGGGCCGGAGACAGGGAACTGAATATTTTATGCAATATTTTGCTTATATCTCAGCAGCTATGTCCACGAAAACCTTCAAGAAACCAGCGGTTACCTCGCCGACATTTTCGGCATTCTTCCTGCTTCCCAAAGCCTCAGAAGGAATGTCTGCGAGACCGAGCTAGAGGCGGCGGGACGGCTCGACTCAACTCAACGGGAGGATGCCGGAGATGCTCAGAAGCCTAGGTGGGGTGGTGGCGATCCTCGTCGGATTCGTCGCTGCGCCCTTGGTGGCGCAGGCGGCCCCGATCACTGATCTCGGCGTCGTGTACGACGCGACCTATGCGTTAGTCGGCACGGGGGTCGGGAATGAGACTTATCAGGTTACGGTCACCGCGGAGACCTCGGGGTCCACGCTGCCGGGGGACTTTCTAACGTCACTGGCGATAAAGATCGCGGCGCCGCCCAACATTATCAGCTTCTCGCTCGTGAGCGGCCCAGCGGGGGGCACGCTGCTGGCCGGCGGCGTCAACGCCTTCGGGTGCAATCCTGGGTCGGACGGTTTTGTCTGCGACGCGTTCACGCCAATCTCCATGCCGGGCGGCTTGGTGACACTCATTCTGAATGAGACCATTGCAACGGGGACGCTGTTTACGGGCGATCTGGCGGCCTCGATCAAGGCCGAATACTGCGATGTCGGGACGGGCATTGGCACGACCGGCCTTGGCTGCCCGTCAGGCCAAAACGGTGGTATCACGTCGGAGCCTATTACCTTAACGCCCGTGCCCGAGCCCATCACGATGTTCTTGGGCGGCACTGGCCTGCTCCTGTTGGGCTACGCCGCTCGGAAGCGCTTGTTCGGCGGCCAGCGCGCGACGGCGATCTAGGACGTACAGCTAGAACAGCCGGAGGACCCTCAAGGGGCCGGACGAGGAATCGTCCGGCCCTCTGGTTTTCTGGGCGGCTCGCCGACATGACCAAGCAAGAGAACGTTCCTGAACTCGGGGCCCATGACCAGCGCCTGGGTATTGACGCCCTCCCGCTGTTGCTCCTCCGGTCGGGGGTTCGGGGACTGGGCCCGCGAGCGTCCCAGAGTTCTAACGGTGACGGTGTGCCCTCTGGAGCCCTCCTGGCTCAGCCGTCCCTGCCATCAGGAACCGGGGCCGGCTCGTCGAGGGTGGGCGGAGAATCCGGTGCCCCGCCAGGCCGACGAGCCGTGAGCTTCCGCTGCACGCGGGCGAGGATCTCTGGAAGGGCAGGGTGTCCGGCGAACTCGGACCGCAGACGGCTCAGATACGGCGCGGCTAACCGGCGCCGCTCCTCTGCAGGCTCATCGGACGAGGCATAGAAGAGCGCGAGGTCGGCGACGGCCCAGAAGTACATACGATCCGCCCGATAGGCGCGCAGGTAGTAGACTCCTGCGCGCTGACGATCGCCCATGCCGGCGTACGCCTCCCCGCGCAAATAGTCGATCCGGCCGGGCTTGGTGGTCGAGGGCCAGGGCTCCGCTCGCGCGAGCGCTTCGAGCCCAGCCTGATATGCTCGCTGCTCGACGAGGTCGCGGGCCGTCTCGAGCTGGGCCTCGCGCGCGTCCCGCAGCGAATGCGTCACCGCGGCCGCCAGGACGACGGCGACGATGAATGCGCGGCCCAGCCAAACAGGCCACGCATGGCCGTTGCCGGGAATCGGTGGATCCACCGCGCTCTGGCCTGCCCACCGATGGGCCAGGTGGCGCAGGGCGAGAAACGCCACAAGTAGCCCGCCGAACACGGCGGCCTCACGCACGAGGCCGGTCGGGATGAGCCCTAGGTCGACGCCGATGGGCCGATCGGACAGCGGCCACCAGGGAGCGCGGTCGGTGGCCTGCCCCAGGTCGAGGACGTCGTGGACCAGCAGGGAGACCAGGGCGGTGACGAACGCGCGAGCGAAGGACACCCTGGCCAGCCGCATCAGCACCGCCGCGATCGCCGGGGACACCGCTACCGCAAACATGACGGAGTGACCGAGCAGGCGGGCGTCACTCCATCCCGCAATGACGCCGAGCTGAGCGACGATGTCGGGAAGATAGGCCAGGGTGACCACGGCCGGAAGCCAGAGCGCCAATGCGGCCCCAATGACCGGCGGCTCCGGGTGCCCCCGCGCGGAGGGCTTCGTGGACACCCCGATCGCGAGACCGACGAAGGCGTGCCCGAGCACCGGCATCAGACCCACCTCGGCTCAGGGCACGCCAAGACCCTCGGGACTTCATGCGTTCGGCGCAGTATGATGCCCCATGCTACCCCAGTCGCTTCCATATCGGTAATGACCACAGACCCGTTGTTTCTCCTCCTGCTGATCGGCGCGGCGGTCTGGGTTGCCCGCGCGTGGACGCTTGATTATCGCGCCGCGCTCGCCGGCAAGCCGAATGAGAGAGCCCTTCCCGGGGCCACGCCTGCCTCGGCGCGCGCAGTCGCGATTGCCTCGCTCGGCGCGCTTGTCATTCTTGCTGCGGAAACCGGCGGTGAGCATATGCTCGGTCTCAGCGCGGAGCAGTCGCAGGTGACCGCATTGTTCGGTCTGTATTCTATCCTCGGCGCGCCGGTGATCGAGGAGGTCATCATCCGCGGGTATCTGGTCATCGAACATCGCGGGCGCGCGGCGCTCTGGGGAGGCGTCGTGGGCGCGTCGGTGCTCTTCGCCCTGCTGCACCCTTTCCTGTGGGACTGGAACGGGAGCAGCCTCACTCTCCATGCCGGCGCCAAGGCCTGGTTCAGCACGACGGCGATCTTGGCGACTTCACTGTGGCTATACACGGTGCGCTTCTTCGGACTGAATCCGCAGCGGTCGTTGCTGCCCTGCTTCGTCGCCCACGCCGCGAAGAATCTGGGCGTCTTTGCGATCAAGTACGTCCAGGGATTCGTGGGAGGCTGGTGGTAACGGCCCCTATCCATGCCATCACTCACCTGGTATCTCCGTCGGCTCCAGACGATGTCGGCCGGCGAGCTCGCGTGGCGAGCGGCCGGCCGGTTGCGCGACGGCGAGCTGTGGGGGCGCCTGGCCCTGAGGCTGGAGCCGAGGCCCCGAGCCTCTGACCCTGCGGACGCGGGTGCGTGCGCCGATCCCGGGTTCCGGGTGTGCGATCTCCGTGTCGGCGAGTGGGCGGTGCCGGAGCGTAGTGACGAGCGCCAGTGGCGCGACCGCCTGGTCGCCCACGCCGAGCAAGTTGCCCGCCACCGGCTCAGCTTTTTCGATCTGGTCGACCGCGACCTCGGCGATCCCATCGACTGGAACCGCGATCACGGGAGCGGACGGAAGGCGCCGCTCCGGTTCGCGCCGCTGGTCGATTACCGGGACTACCGCGTCACTGGAGACGCCAAGGTGGTCTGGGAGCCGAACCGCCACCATCATCTGGTGGTGCTCGGGCGCGCCTACCGCGCGACCGGCGATGGCCGCTATGCCTCGGCGGTGGTCGAGCAGCTCGAGTCGTGGCTCGCGCAGTGCCCGTTCGGGCGAGGGATGAACTGGCGCAGCCCGCTGGAGCTGGCGATCCGACTCATCAACTGGGTCTGGGCCATCGACCTCATCCGCGAGTCGGGGCTGGTGACGGGCAAGTTCCAGAGCCGCCTGCGACATGCGGCCTATCTGCACCTGTGGGAGATCACGCGGAAGTACTCGCGCGGCTCGTCCGCCAACAACCACAGGATCGGCGAGGCCGCCGGGGTGTTCATCGCCTCCAGTTACTTCCGCGAGCTGGACCGCGGCAGGCGCTGGCAGCGCGAGAGCCGACAGATTCTCGAGGCGGAGATCATCACCCAGACGTACCCAGATGGCGGGACCCGCGAGCAGGCGGTGGGGTATCACGTGTTCGTGCTCCAGTTCCTCCTGCTGGCCGCAATCGTCGCCCGCAAGACAGGGGAGGACTTCCCCGAGGCGTACTGGTCGCGCCTCGAGCGGATGCTGGAGTTCCTGGGAATCTTGAGCGAAGGCGGGACCGCACTGCCGATGATCGGCGACAGCGACGACGGCTACGTGCTGGATCTGGGCGACAGCCGTGAGATTGGCGCTCTGTTCTGCATCGGCGCCGGGCTGTTCCCGCGGGCCGATTTCAAGACGTGGGCGGGCGGGTATGCCGAAGCTGCGCGCTGGCTGCTGGGCCATTCGAGCCGAGCAGAGTTCGAAGCAGTGGCGTCGACACCGCCCGCGGGGCTTCTCGTCTCCCGCGCGTTACCCGAGTCCGGCTACTACCTGCTGCAGTGTGGGCACAAAGGACGAAACGATCGCGTCAGCGTGGTCTTCGACTGCGGCGAGCTGGGATTCAAATCGATCGCCGCCCACGGTCACGCAGATGCCCTGAGTTTCACGCTGCGGGCCTTCGGCTCCGATGTCTTCGTGGACCCGGGCACATACGACTACTTCAGTTACCCCGCTTGGCGAGCGTACTTCCGGAGCACGAGTGCGCACAACACGCTCGTGGTGGACGGCCTCGATCAGTCGGTGATGCTCGGCCCGTTCCTGTGGGGCCCACGAGCGCAGGCCCGATGCCTTGCCTGGGAACCAGGGATACAGGGAGGCAAGGTGACCGGGGAGCACGACGGGTACACACGCACGGCGGACCCGGTCCTGCACCGCCGCACGCTTGAATTGGACGCCGGGTCGCAGATCCTCACCATATATGACGACATCGTGGCGAAGGGAACCCACGAGATCGCGGTGTACTTCCATCTCGCCGAGAAGGCCGACATGTCCACAGAGCAGCCGAACCGGTACCGAATCGCCGTCGCGGGCGGAACGGTGGTGCTGGAGGTGGACGCGCACCTGGCCGTGGAGGTCTTGAGGGGGAGTGAAGAGCCCATCGGGGGCTGGGTCAGCCGTGGCTATCACCGCAAGGTCCGGAGCACCACACTCATAGCCCGGGGGCATTGCCACGGGAACAGTTCATTCGTGAGCCGGGTCGACATCGAGATCTCGCCGCTCACCGCCTGAGCCATCGTTCCGCCTCCCGCGCGTAGGGCGACCCGGGGTCATGGCTCAGAAGGGCCCTGAAGGCCTCCACGGCCTGGTCGGAATCATGGCGCGCGGCGTGGACGACGCCCAGGATGTAGAGCGCTCGGGGCTCGTCGGCCTTGATCGCCACGGCCCGCCGGGCGAGGGTCAATGCCTCGTCCAGGCGCTGAAAGCGTCGCATCTCCTCCGCTTGCTCGGCATAGGCGAGCGCCAGCGCCCGTTCCGCCTCCGGAGCGGACGTTCGCGCGACCACCTCCTCGAGGAAGACGGCGCGGCGCTGTAGGAAGAGAAGAACGCCCGGGGTGGGAGATGGCCGGGGCGTCGATAGCGGCCCGAAAGGGGCAACCAGGGGGTCTCCGACCACCACCGCCTGCCACGACAGGTTGGGCAGCGACATGTAGAAACTCTCGGCCAGCGTGAAGCCTGCGCGATAGGCCGGCAAGAAGATCTGCGGCCGGGCGGTGGCTTCGAGGTAGGGTTCGTAGACGTAGCCGACTGCTCCCGTGACGCCCTCGGCGATGAGGTCGCCGACCAACGATTGCCCGGAGCCCGCATAGCCAGACCCGATTGTCCATCCCGGGGGTGGCGCCGTGAAGGTCCGCGCGCTCGTGCTCACGAACCACGACGCGATCGCACCGGGCAGCCAGCGGAAGCCCGGCGACCGCGCCGTATTGGCCGGGTCATTCGATCCCCAACCGGCATAGCCAATGACGTCGGTCTCGCCGGTCACGACGCGGGCTGAACTGTCCAGTACGACCTCGAGCCCGGAGTCATTCAAGCGCCATGCGGCCGCGCGAAGCCAACCATCTCCAAGCGGCGCGCTGCTTGCGGGAATGGCGGCTTGCATATCGAGCACGACCTTGCCGTGCCGTTCGGGCGCGGTCGCACGGTCGATGAGCCGCCGGATGTCCTCCCACGTGTACCCGTCGAGCCGCGTGACGAGATAGATATCGTAATCGGCGCGACTGAACGCCGCCGTCGCGCTCGGGTGAAAGTACGGATTCCGCACCGGGCCCTCCGGCGGCGCCGGCCCCCGGATCAACTCGCGGTAGAGGAGCGCGAGCTCCGAGTCCACCGAGGCTTGCGTTCCTCTCGGGCCGCCGGTCCCCCGGATCTTGAGCGGTACGCCCTTGGTGAGCACGATGACAAGGATCTGATCCGGAAGGCGGTGCTGGAGGAGATGGGTGACGATCGGCTGTGCGACCTCGAGCCGGAACGTCTCACGGTCGATCTCTTCGCGCGGCTCCGTCCGGATGCGCGCCAAGTGGTGTTGTGGGATGCTCCGTGCGCGCTGGTAGTACTCGGCAATCTTCTTGGAGATCTCGGAGCGCTCGTTCGCGACGATCAGAACCTGCTCAGGGGAGAGGCCCCAAGCCGTGACCGGGACGAGCAGGGTCGCACCCAATGCCAACGAGAAAGCCAGGGCATTCATCCGAATATTGCCCGCTGCCCGGGGCCATGTCATGCACCGCCGAGATGTAAGCATCCGCGTCGGGTTAGGACTACGACACGGAAATCCAGGAGCACCAGGATGCGTAGCCCGACGGCCTTGGGCGTGCCGCCCGATCAGACTCACACCGATCCAATAGCGCCCCTCTCCTCCAAGATCGCGATGATCTGATCGGCGGCACTCTCCGGCGTGTTTTCGGTCGTGTCGACGCGGATCTCAGCGTGCTCCGGTGCCTCGTACGGTGAATCGATGCCCGTGAAGTTCTTCAGCTCACCGCGCCGTGCCTTCCGGTAGAGGCCTTTCGGGTCGCGCTCCTCGGCGACGGCAAGCGGCGCGTCGATGAAGATCTCGATGAACTCGCCGTCTTCGACCAGGGCCCGCGCCATCCTCCGCTCTGAGCGGAACGGTGAGATGAAAGACACGAGCACAATGAGGCCGGCATCGACCATGAGCTTTGCCACCTCGGCGACCCGTCGAATGTTTTCGACCCGATCCTCGTCGGTGAAGCCGAGGTCCCGGTTGAGGCCGTGGCGGACGTTGTCGCCATCGAGGAGATACGTGTGGAGGCCGCGTGCATAGAGCTTCTTCTCGACAAGGTTGGCGATCGTCGACTTGCCGGCGCCCGAGAGCCCCGTGAACCAGAGGACGCAGGCCTTCTGGCCCTTCTGGATCGAACGCGCCTGCTTGTGGACGTCCGTCGCCTGCCAGTGGATGTTCTGCGACCGCCGCAGAGCGAAGTGCAGCAGGCCGGCGCCGACCGTATTGTTCGACAGGCGGTCGATCAGGATGAAGCCGCCGGTATCGCGGTTCTCCCGGTAGGGATCAAAGGCAATTGGACGATCCACGGAAACGTTGCACACGCCGATCTCGTTCAACTCCAGTCGCTTCGCGGCGAGATGTTCCAGGGTGTTGACGTTCACTCGGTACTTCGGATGAGTGATCGTCCCGGTGACTGTCTTCGCGCCGATCTTCAACCAGTAAGGTCGGCCGGGGAGCATCGGTTGCTCGCTCATCCACACGATCGTCGCCTCGAACTGGTCGGCCACCCCGGCGGGAGCATCCGCGGAGGAAATGACGTCGCCGCGGCTGGCGTCGATCTCGTCGGCCAGCGTGATCGTGATCGACTGTCCCGGCACGGCCTGCCTGAGATCGCCCTCATACGCGATGAGCCGCGCCACGCTGCTTTCCCGCCCCGAGGGCTGCACGCGGATGCGGTCACCCGTCTGGATGGTGCCGCTCGTGACGATGCCGGCGAAACCCCGGAAATCGGCATGGGGCCGGTTCACCCATTGGACGGGCATGCGGAAGGGCGCCCGCTCCAGCCGGGCGTGATCGACCTCGACTGTCTCGAGATAGCCCATCACGGTCGGCCCCTGGTACCAGCGCGTCTTGTCGCTGAGCGTGAGGATGTTGTCGCCCTTGAGCGCCGAGACCGGGATGCAGCAGATGTCGCCGAGGCCAATCTGTTTGGCGAAGGCGCGGTACTCGTCCTCGATGGCCGCGAACGTCGTGCGAGCGTACTCGACGAGATCCATCTTGTTGACGGCGAGCACGACGTGACGGATCCCGAGCAACGACACCAGGTAACTGTGCCGGCGCGTTTGCGTCACGACACCTTTGCGGGCGTCGACGAGAAGGATCGCGGCGTCTGCCGTGGAGGCGCCAGTGACCATGTTGCGGGTGTATTGCTCGTGACCGGGCGTGTCGGCGACGATGAACTTGCGCTTGTCAGTGGAAAAGAAGCGGTAGGCGACGTCGATGGTGATCCCTTGCTCGCGCTCGGCGGTCAGCCCATCCAGCAGAAGCGCGAAGTCGAGCTCGCTGCCCTGCGTACCGAACTTCTTCGAGTCGGCCTCGAGGGCCGCCAGCTGGTCTTCGAACAGCATGTTGGCTTCGTAGAGCAGGCGGCCAATCAGCGTGCTCTTGCCGTCATCGACGCTGCCACAGGTGATGAAGCGGAGCAGACCCTTGTATTGCTGGGCCTCCAGGTAGCGCTCGATGTCTGTGCCAGCGAGCTCGGGGGCGTGTGGCGACCGGCGGACGGCTCGGCCCATTAGAAGTATCCTTCCTGCTTCTTCTTCTCCATCGAGGCCGTCGCGTCGTGATCGATGACCCGCCCCTGCCGCTCGGACGTCCTGGCCAGGAGCATCTCGTGGATGATCGCGGTGACCGTGTCGGCCGTCGACTCGATGGCGCCCGTCAGCGGATAGCAGCCGAGTGTGCGGAATCGTACCGTGCGCATGACTGGCCCTTCGCCCTCACCGAGCGGCATGCGATCGTCGTCCACCAGGATGAGGGCCCCGTTGCGCTCGACCACGGGACGTTCCTTCGCGAAATACAATGGCACGACGGGAATGCTCTCACGGTGGATGTACTGCCACACGTCGAGCTCGGTCCAGTTGGACAGCGGAAAGACCCGGATGCTCTCGCGCTGGTGCTTGCGGCAATTGTACACGCGCCACAGCTCGGGGCGCTGGTTCTTGGGGTCCCAGTGATGCTGGGTCGAGCGGAAGGAGAAGATCCGCTCCTTGGCCCGGGACTTTTCCTCGTCGCGGCGGGCGCCGCCGAATGCTGCGTCGAAGCCGTATGTGTCGAGCGCCTGCTTCAACGCCTGCGTCTTCATGATGTCGGTGTGGACGGTCGAGCCGTGGACGAAGGGATTGATGTGCATCTTCAATCCCTCAGGGTTGACGTGCACGATGAGATCGATCCCGAGCTCTTTCACCATACGGTCGCGGAACGTGTACATGTCCCGGAACTTCCAGGTTGTGTCGACGTGGAGCAGCGGGAACGGAGGCTTGGCGGGATGGAACGCTTTCATGGCGAGACGGAGCATCACCGAGCTATCCTTGCCGATGGAGTAGAGCATCACCGGCTTGTCGGCCTCGGCGACCACCTCCCGCATGATGTGAATGCTCTCGGCCTCGAGCTGCTGAAGGTGCGTCAGCGTCATGCCAGGACCTCATCATCCCTGTCAGATCACGCAGTAAAAGTCCCTGAGCCGACCCCTGAAGATCCTAGCCTGATGTTCCACAGTGGTACCCCAACAATTCTAGCGTACCAGCGAAGACATTGTATGTCAGCGGATGGACACTGCATGTCAATGTGGCGGCCCAATGACTGATTTCAGAGAATTTTCGCCGGGCGGGCGTCTTGTCCGGCTCCGCGATAACTACCTGTTTTTTTTGCACCTAACGAGCGGGAAACCTCACCCGCTGAAGCTCGGGCGCGATTCTCGCATAGAGAGATCTCAGCGCGGAGACCTCTTCCCGATAAGGGCAAACTCACCGTGAGGTGAGGACGCAAAGCCACGGATCAGGCGATGGGCCTGATGGCCGGGCTGCCGAAGGAAGGGCGAACTGGCCCGCCGGGGAAACGGTGGTCTTCCGCAATACAGGGGGGATCATCGTGTTCCGAGCACCGCATGTCCTTCACACGCTCGGCCCGCTCTGGGTCAGGCAATCGCGCCCGATCCTCCTGTTCGCTCTGGTCAGCCTCAGCCTCGTTGTGGGGCCTGCAGTAGCCACGGCGCAGCAACTCAATCTGAGTTGGGTCGACAACTCGGGCGGCCAGGCAGGTTTCATCATCCAGAGAGCGACGGGCACTGGCGGGCCGTATACCCAGATCGGCCAGCTCCCCGTCGGAGTCGTATCGTACGCCGACACGGCGGTCTCGTTAGGAACGACCTACTGCTACCAAGTGGCTGCAGTCAATAGTGACGGGGAGTCCGCCTTTTCCAACCTCGCCTGCGGCGCCCATCCGGTGGATTCACGCTGACGACGGCCAAGGCCGGTACCGGAGTGGGGACCGTAGCAAGCAGCCCTGCCGGAATCACCTGCGGGGCGACCTGTTCCTACACCTACCCAGCTGGGAAGGTCGTCACCTTGACGGTCACTCCCTCTTCCGGATCGACTTTCAGCAGCTGGTCAGGCGGCGGCTGCAGCGGGACTGCTCCGTGTACGCTGGTCGGAAACGGGTCAGTCACCACGACGGCGACGTTTGCGACAGCGCCGCCTGCACCGACAGTCACGTCCGTCACGCCGAATCAGGGCGCGGTGGGCGCGACGGTGCCAGTGACGATCAATGGATCCGGATTCGCCACAGGCGTGACGGTGAGCGTCAGCGGGACCGGCGTCACGTCGAGCAACGTGACGGTGAAGTCGGCGACGCAGCTGACGGCGACGCTGACGATCGCCAGCGGAACAGCGCTGGGAACCCGCAGCGTGACGGTGGCGAACACGGGCGGTGTCGGTGGCACGCTGACCGGGGGCTTCACGGTGGTTGCGCCCATGACGGTCAGCTCCGTGGCCCCGACGCAGGGCGCGGCGGGCGCGACGGTGCCGGTGACGATCAATGGATCCGGATTCGCCGCAGGCGTGACGGTGAGCGTCAGCGGAGTGGGCGTCACGGTCAGTAATGTGGCGATGGTGTCCGCGACGCAGCTGACGGCAACGCTGACGATCAGCAGCGGGACGACGCTGGGAGCGCGGAACGTGACGGTGACGAGCTCGAGCGGCAGCACTGCGACGCTTCCCGGAGGATTCACGGTGGTGAGCGCGGCGCCTGCGAAGCTGACGCTGGCCTATAATGGCAAGCTGCGAGATCGGGTGGGGCAGGGCAATACGGCGCTAGGCGCGGACGGGGCGCTGGACGGCACGCTGACGGCGACTCTGAGCGCGCCCGGGGGACGGAGGGTGACGGGCCTTCGGCTGGACAGCAACGCGCCGGGGACCTGGGACACGAGCAGCGGGAGCGGGTACTGGGTGTTGGCGGTGGCGCCGACGCTGGACGGGGCGGTGCTGAACGCGCCGGGGACGATGGCGGTGAACTTCCCGGTGGCCGACGGGGGGAGCTTCGTCCTGTTCGCCTCGGATTATCAGGCCGCCGAGTTCCTGCCGGGCCGGACGCTGACGCTGACGGCAACCTTTGCGGACGGCTCGACGGCGACGGCGGTGACGATTGTCGGGCCTTCAGTAGCCACAACGGCGCAACTCGCTCTGAGTTGGGTCGACAATTCTGGTGGCCAGGCGAGTTTCATCATCCAGAGAGCGGTGGGCACTACCGGAACGTATACGCAGATCGCGCAGACCCCGATCGGAGCCGTATCGTACACCGACGCCACCGCATCCGTGGGAACGACCTATTGCTACCAGGTGGCGGCAGTCAACAGTGCCGGGACTTCGAGCTTTTCCAATCTGGCCTGCGGCAGCCCTTCCGGAGGATCCACCCTCACGGCAGCCAAGGTCGGCACCGCAGCCGAGACCGTAGGAAATAGCTCTGCCGGCATCAACTGTGGCACAGCCTGCTCCTACACCTACCCAGCGGGCACGGCGGCCACCCTTGCAGCCACTCCCGCGTCTGGATCGACTTTCAGCGGCTGGTCCAGTGGCGCCTGCAGCAGCACCGACCCGTGTACCCTGGCCGGTAACGGGTTGTTGACCGTGACTGCAACCTTTGCCGCGTTACCCACGTATACTTTCAAAGTGAGCAAGCAGGGGCCGGGCAGTGTCAGCAGCAGCCCGGGAGGGATCAGAACTGCGACTCGACTTTTTCGGCAAGCGACGCGAGCGGCTCAGTCGTGACCATGACGGCGGTGCGCGGGCGTGGCACCCACTTCAACGGTTGGAGCGGCGGGGGCTGCAGTGGCACCAGCACGTGTACCGTGACGCTGAATACGGCGATGTCCGTGACGGCGAGCTTCAGCAAAGGCAGGAAGAAATGAACTGCAGCTCAGGCATGCGACCGCTTCCAGCATTTAATCCGCCGGAGGCGGGGAGGGAGAAACTGAAAATGAGGAAGGCTACCGGGTTTGTAGCACTCACAATCGCTGTTCTCTTTGGCGCCGGCACTTCGGCAAGCGCTTGGACGCCGCCGATCGGCATCCCGGCCCCGCCCTTCGGGATAAACGAGGTGGCGCCCGCCGTGCCGTCGCCGTGGACAGGCGCCGTCACGGGGTTCTACTACGTGGACAACACCAGCGGGGCCGCGACGGATACCGCGAACCCGAACGGCTGGCCGGCCAAGCCCCGCATGACGTTTCCGGGGAACATCAACGTGAGCTGCGGCGGGTGCAATCCCGAGAATGCGCTGGCGCCCGATTCGGTGGTCGAAGTCCACGGCGGGCCCTATGTCTTCAACTTCGCCGGGCCGACTGCCGTCGCGTTCGCTGGGACCGCGGGCCATCCGGTCTTCTTTCGAGGCGTAGGCTCGCCGAGCATTCGCGGCTTGCCGTGGAATAGTGTAGGCTCCGATCGCCAGTTCAAGGTCGATGGCAGCTACTACATCATCGAGGGCTTTACGTTCGGGACTGGCGCACAGGCGCTCGCGAACCCCGCCATTGACGCCGATATGCGCGTGACTCTCTCCGGGGATCATGCGGTCCTGCGGAATAACAACCTCGGTCCGGCGTATGGGCAATATAGCTCGCTCATAGACGGGCTCGGTAGTTACTTGGTGATCTACAACAATGAGATTCACCATGCGGGCAACTACACCTCGGCCATTGACAACAAGTTTCACGGGTTGCAGATGGGGTCGGGTGGCAACTCCTACATCTGGATTCTGAACAACCACATCCACCACAACGGCGGCCAGGGGATGCAGGTCGGTGCGGACTTCATCTCGGATCAGAGCCAGTGGGCGCACCATATTTACATCGGCTTCAACCACATCCACGAAGACATGGATGCGGCGGTCTCGACGAAACAGGTCCGAGATGTCATCATCTCGCAGAACGATATGGGGCCGTACTACACCTTTGCGAACGGGGTGTATTCCGGCTCGTCGCAGACGGGCCACACGGCAACCCCCACCGTCACCACGTCCAGCTTCGGCGGCCACAATATCTGGCGGCTGTTCAACTACATCCATGACGGCACGCTGGGAATGCGGGCGAGCGGCAACCACACCGACTCGCCGCAAACGCCGGCCGGCGATTGGTACGCCATCGGCAATGTCGTCGTGAACATGACCGCCGACGGAACGACTGGCGGCTATCTCGTGGCGGGGCAGCAGAATTATCGCGTCTACCTCGTGGATAACACGCTCATCACGGGCTCGCTCGGTGGGGTGCTCTGGGATGGCTCGGGCTATTACGAAGTGACCGGGAACCTCATCAAAACCGCTGGTGGCCTGCCGATGAACCATGTGCCGACGAATTGGGGCACGAACAAGTTCGACTACAATTTCTACGATGGCACAGCGCGACTTCTCTATGGAGCGGACGCGGCGATCATCTCGTTGACTACGATGCAGAGCCACACGCAAGAGGTGCACAGCAAGCAGGGGTCGGCGCTTTTAGACGCGAATTATCGACCGACAAGTGCTTCTCCCATTCTTAAGTCCAACGCGCGGAGCGCGGTCTATGATACGTTCCTCTCTCTCTACGGAATTGATATTGCGAAGGACATCGTAGGGACGCCGCGACCCCAAGGAGCGGCGTGGGCTATTGGCGCTTACGAGCTTTCGGCCGGAGGCGGCTCGCCGCCCCTGGCGCCGACTGGCCTTATCGTGCGCTGACGCTGATTGCGAGTCCCGGTGCGGCGGTGACAGCGCTGCCAAGGAGCCGCCCGCGGCGTGTTCCACTTTGTGATGTTCAAGCCAACTGTTGAACATGTTCGGATGCGATGCGAAGCTCGCACAGGCGCTCGGCAGGGGTTTTTTCTCGAACCGCGAGGTGGACGCGGGGCCGGGTAGTCGATCGCCTCGAGACACACCTGCGAAAGCATGAGCTAGGCCTCTTGGAGGGCGCGGCCCAGGCGCTTGTTCTCCCGGGATCCCCCCGGGCCTCGACGAGGAGGCCAACGCGTTCGTCGAAGGCGAGGCCGGTGAGGTCGGCCTGCTGCTATTGTGCGGTCCAGGCGGCCGCTACCGCTTGGAGTCCGTCTACGGCGAGAACTACGTGAAGCTCGACAAGGGTCGCAGCGGTTACACCACCAAGATAGTTGCAACGCTGACCCGGACACGGCTCAACTGGCGGGCCAGGAGCGACTTCGACTAGTTCTATGGAAAGATTACTGTTTTTTCCACAAGACGATTGGGTGTTTCGGAAGGCGTCTTCCAGCCGCGAAAGCTATTTGGCTTCAACAAGCAAGCCATGAAGCTCTGCTACAAATGCGGCTCTAAGATTGAGCGGGTTGACTGGCAATGTTCGTACTGTGGCGAAAGCCCAGAAATGATCAACGGCTTTCTCTCATTCGCCTCAAACAATGCGGAAGACAACGCCGGCTTCAGATCGGAGTATTTCGCGGAACTGGCGAACTTGGAAGCCAGAAACTTCTGGTTCCGCGCACGCAGCCAGCTGATCATGTGGGCGTTACGGCGTTATTTTCCAAATGCCAACAGCCTCCTGGAGATAGGCTGTGGAACGGGTTTTGTCTTGTCGGGAATAGCTGATGCACTACCACATCTGAAGCTGTCCGGAAGTGAAATTCAGAGCGCAGGATTGGAGTTTGCAGCGGAACGTGCCCACACGTCAAGACTCTTTCAGATGGACGCCCGCCTTATCCCTTTCGAGGAAGAGTTTGATGTGATCGGGGCGTTCGACGTGCTTGAACATATCCACGAAGACGAAGAGGTACTCTCCAGAATGCATCAAGCGGTATGTAAGGGCGGCGGAGTGATTCTAACGGTGCCGCAGCACCCATTCCTATGGAGTCGGCAGGACGAATACGCTTGCCACGTGCGTCGTTACACATTGCCTGAACTTAGAACCAAGGTCGAACGGGCCGGTTTTGTGGTCGAGAAGGCATTGTCTTTCGTGTCTTTGTTGTTGCCTCTACTCATGCTGGCCCGTTTCCGCAAACGTAAGCCGCTCGCGGAATTCGATCCCCTGGAGGAGTTAAAAATTACGGGCGTGGCGAACACGCTGCTGGAGAAAGCGCTCACTGTAGAGCGAGCATTGATCCGACTCGGAGTTACATTCCCTGCCGGCGGTTCTTTGCTGCTCGTTGCGAAAAAACTTAGCTAGTGGGATTTCCGAGCTAAGTTAGAAACTTCCGAACTTTTGGGGCCAGCAAACCCTGGTGTGTGAAGCTCGACTTGCGATGGAATTCAGCTTACCTCGGCTCGTGCCGGTGTGGGGCTCATGACGGATTCGACCGACCCTAAACTGTCCAGAGTGCTGATGATCTCCCTAACGACCTCTGGTAAGCTCTCCTCAAGTCCCAACCATAAGGGAAGTCGAACCAGGCGCTCGCTCACGGCTGACGTGTTCGCGAGTTCTCCCGAAGCACGGCCGTGGCGTAACCCCATCGGTGACGAGTGCAATGGAACGTAGTGGAAGACGGTCTGGATTCCTTGCTGTTTCAGTCGGTTGATGAATATCGTGCGCGCCTCCAGATTGGGTAGTAGGAGGTAATACATGTGGGCGTTATGCGTCCGATCTTTCGGAACTACAGGGCGGCGTGCCTTGCCTGCCTGCTCGCACGACGCAAGCCAGTGGTGGTAGATCGCCCATATCTCAAGGCGGCGCCGCGTGATGGCATCGGCCTCCTCCATTTGGGCCCAAAGAAAGGCGGCCAGTATTTCGCCCGGCAGGTACGAAGAGCCGATATCGACCCAGGTGTACTTGTCCACTTGCCCTCGGAAGAACTGGCTCCGATTGGTACCCTTCTCACGGATAATCTCGGCGCGCTCGATGAAACGCGGATCGTTGATGAGCAAGGCACCGCCTTCGCCGGAGATAATATTTTTAGTCTCGTGGAATGACAGCGCGCTCAGATGACCAATGCTCCCGAGCGGTCGGCCCTTGTAGGTTGACATGATGCCCTGTGCCGCATCCTCAATGACTAGCAGATTGCGGCGATGCGCTATTTCCATGATCACGTCCATCTCGCATCCTACGCCGGCATAGTGGACAGGAACGATCACTTTGGTTCGCGGAGTTATGGCCGCCTCAATTCTTGACTCGTCAATATTGAGTGTGTCCGGTCGGATGTCCACGAAGACCGGCACTGCGCCGCGCAGCACGAACGCGTTTGCCGTGGAGACAAAAGTGAAAGACGGCATGATGACTTCGTCTCCGGGCTCGATTCCGGCGAGGATCGCAGCCATCTCCAATCCCGCAGTACAAGAATTGGTAAGGAGTGCTTCTCGGGCGCCAGTCCGCTCCATCAGCCAAGCGTTACATCTCTTGGTGAAACCGCCATCGCCGGCAAGATGACCAGCGGCGTGAGCTTGGGCGATGTACCAGAGTTCCTTGCCTGTCATGAAGGGTTTGTTGAACGGTATTGGCATCTTAGTCTCCCCTAGAGCAAGTCATGCTCGCGAACGCGCGCTCGTGAGCTCGCCATCTGACGGGCTTCCGAGGACAGTACCGGCGACGACGAGGATCAGCCCGATAAGCTGCGCCGATAGAATCACAGTTCAGTCCTGCGCAACGCCGCTGGACGAAGCCTGTCCCGCGGAATCCGCCCGCACCACGTATGTGGGACGTTCCATGCTGCGGAAGTGCATGCGAGCGAGGTACTCGCCGATAATGCCGAGGGCGAAGAGTTGCGCGCCGGCGAAAATCGCGATTATTGAAGCGAGGAAAGGGAAGCCAGCAACGCTGGACCCAGTGACAAGGTAGCGGCCTACGACCCACGCGAGAACGAGCACACCAAGAAAAGTGAACGAGAAGCCGACGAAGCTTGCGAGCTGGAGCGGGGCCGTAGAGAACCCCGTCATCATATTGACCGCATGCCGCACGAGCATCCAGAACGTGTAGTTTGAAGATCCGGCGGGCCGCTCGACATGCGGCACCCGAATCGAGGTAAACCGCGTCGTGGCCCAGGTTAGGAGGACGTCGATGGAGACAAAGGGGCTTCGATAATCCGCGAAGGCGCGCCGCAGATCCGTGCGGAAGGCGCGCAGGGCGCTGACGCCGCGGGCTGTCTCGACGCCCATCGCGCTCTGGAGAGCGAACTTGGTTATCACCGAAGCGAGGTCACGGAAGAAGCCGTGGGCCTCCTCTTCGGGCGAACCGTACACGACATCATATCCTTCCCGAAGTTTGGCGAGCAGAAGCAACACGGTCTCCGGTGGGTGCTGGAGGTCATCGTCCATGGTCACGATCGTTTCATAGCCCGCGGCTCTCACTCCGCACAGCGTGGCGTTGTGTTGACCGTAGTTGCGCGAGAGGTGGATGGCGCGCACCCACGGGTGTTTGCTCGCTAGCTCGTCAACGACCCGGCCGCTGCCGTCTCGGCTCCCGTCGTCGACCAGGATCGCTTCGCACGCCGGCGCCGCTCCCGGTAGTACGCGCGCGAGACCGGCCACCAGCTCAGCAAGCGTCGCCTCGCTGTTGTAAACCGGCACGACGATCGAGACTCCCGGCTGCGTCATCGTCTTCAGTATGCTCCACATCGGCGCGGATCCGGCACCGATGTAAGCTGCGGAAGATCCTTCCTCCGGATGTCGCGCGACCAACCGCTCATCGTTGGCGACCGGGACGAAGACCGTCGGCCATATAGTTGCGGTCCATGCCCGCGAGCCCTGGTCGGCTGAACGGGATCGCCGTTATCGCTTGCGTAAGACGAAGAGCTTCTGCGTTCCGTAGTCGCCGGCCGCCGGCAGGAGAGAGGCCCAGCGGTTCCACTCCATGAGCGGGTCGGCGACGTTCACATCGGCCGCCGCCACGCGTGCGAGGAGAGGCTTCACAACGCGGGTAGCGACGTAGTAGCTGCTCGCGAAGTTAGAGGTCTCGACGACGTCCCACCGCGCCGAGGCCGAGGCGGTCAGACGCTCCTCGTCCAGGTAGGTGTTGAATGGCGGCATTGGGATGTCAGGCAGTCCCCATTCACGGCGGAACCGGTTCAGCGCGTTCCACCCCTGCACGGTTGCCTCTGAGAGTAGGAGCAGACCGCCCCGGCGGAGGACGCGGGCGCACTGATCCAGCGCGCCCATCTGTCGCTCCCAGTCCTCGAGGTTGATCAGGACCCGGATGACGATGACCCGGTCGTATGACTCGGGCGGCTCGTGGAGCGCCGTGATGTCACCCACATCGAACTCGACGCGCCGCGCTAACTCCGCGGGCAGGGTCGCTAGCCGCCGCCGCGCCTCGATGATCATCTCCGGAATGAGGTCGAGGCCCCGTACGTGCACGTCGCACCTGGCCGCCAGTTGCACGGTCGAGTACCCGTTGGCGCATCCGACGTCGAGGATGCGCTGCCCGCCGGCGAGGTGCGTCGCGATCTCGCGGACCTCCAGGTCGAGGACGGGCCGGTCGGACCAGGAAGCCGATGGCGAAGCGCCATGCCGAAGCGCCTGCTCCGTCCAGAACCGGCGGATCTCCTCGACTCCGAACCGATCAGTCATGCGCGCCGCCGCTGGACGAGGCCTCTCCCGCGGAATCCGGCTGCGAGTTCGGACAGGCTAACGTCTCGCAGGCGGTTGCCAGCGCTCGTGACTGCAGGACCTTAGAGACGGCCACGCCACTCACAGTGCTTGGAGCATAGTCCCTGGCAGAATCGTGCGCAAGATGTCACCGGTTGCTCCGCGCGTCGGCCTGAAGGGCTTCATTGCGAAGGTTCCAGTTGACTTGTGCCGTCCCCGCGACATAGCTTCCGTCCGCAAGGGGAGTTGGGGGGAGGCGCTGGGAGGCTGTGGATTCTCACCGGGATGGCAACGTGGACCTGGGGGAACCCTCGCGAAGGCGCCTCACGGGGTAGGCTCACAAGTCATGAATGCGAGGGCAAGTTGACGAGCGCGTACGCAAAACAGCTCCCTCTCGAAGCATGATCACCACCGAACGGGCTCAAACGTTCGTCGTCGTTGTTGCGCTGGGCCTCGTGTGTATTGGCTCCGCTGGAGTCGGCATTGGCCTGTGGTCGTCGGGATCGGGCCTGTCACCGGACAGCGTGACATATCTGGACATGGCGCAGAACATAGCCCACGGAAAGGGGCTCACGCACAAATGGGCCTATTGGGATCCCGTATATAAGACCGGCAGGGTTCCGACAGCCACCAGCTTGTGGCCGCCGGGGTATCCATTGGCCATCGCCGCTCTTGTCACCCTTGGGGTTGATCCGTACTTTGCGGGTCGCCTGATCTGCCTCTTATCATTCACGCTACTTCCCCTTCCAATCTACGGGTTGGCCCGGTTCTTTCTACCACCGGCTCGCGCCCTGCTGTGCACCGGCGTTGTGATGGCGCTATATCCTACGGTGGTATTCGCCTCCTCCGTGACAGCGGAATCGCCGTTCTTACTTTTGTCCACCTTGTCGCTCCTCTACACGATTCGCGGGCTGCAGGCGCAGACCCCCCGGGAGATGACTTACTGCTGGCTGACGGCGAGCGCGGGTGCGGGGGCTGCGTTCCTGCTGCGGTACGTTGGCGTCGCCTGTGTCGCTGGCGTGGTAATCGCGGCCCTGCTGCCTGTTACAAAGAGAAACCTTCGGAGTCGTGCTCTGCATCTCGCTGCGGCAGCAGGCCCAGCAGGGCTGGTTGTAGGCGCGGTTTTCCTGAGGAACTGGGTCGTATCGGGGGCGCTGGTTTATTCGTCTCACGGCGGGGATTTGTTCTGGTCCACGCTGGGCAACTCGGTCCGGGCAACAGTAGCGTCCATCTTCGGCTGGAAGGATCTCCTCGGACCGAGACTCTCGCTGCTCCGTCCTTTTGAACTCGCACTGCTCGGGGGCTTGATCGGGTTGGCCCTCCTCTCGTTCTGGCAGACCAGCGCCGCGATGCGCAAGCACCAGCTACCACTGCCGGGCGCCGTTCCCTCGGGCGTCATCGGCCTCTTCATCGTCCTGGGTCTGGCTGTTGCTGTACGTGGCTGCGCCACCGTCGGGGTGCCACTTGAGACACGTTACGTGACGATCTACCTTCCCTGGTGTTTTGTCCTGCTGCTTGGGTGGGCACTGCGGGTCGGCAATCCAGCCATTGCCAGCCGATGGGTCCACCTTGCCTGCATTCTCTGGCTTCTTTGCCAGCTCGCCGTGACGGCTCTCTACGTCTCATCCCAGGAGGAAGGTTACATCGCAGCAGGAAGCCGCAGCCCGACCATAGCTTGGGTGAAGATGAACGTTGCTCCGAACGAAACCATCCTCACAAACCGTGGACCCGATCTTGCCTACTGGTGTCCCAATCCTGTCCTCGGCCTTCCACGGCCTCCCTTTTCGGCGAAGGGCTTAGCAGGCTGGGACGCTGTCGACAGTCTAGCGAGCAAAGCCCACGCTCGCTATCTGGTGTACTCCTTCGGCTATCCGGAAACTCCAAGGTGGGACGCCGAAGAATTCAGATTCCTGCGCTCGCTGGATACGCCCGAAAAGTTCCCGGAGCGTAACCCGATTTCTTTCTCTGACGGCGTCGTGTATCAGGTGGGTCGTGCGCACAGCTCTGACCCCAATCCGAAATGAGCGCAAGCAGCAAAACGGTGAGCGCTCACGATGCAAAGATAACCCTCGCCGGGCACTACTCGACCAAATCCCTCAACTCGAGAATTGCGGCAAGGGCCTCCACATCGTCCAGACGCGCGATCCGGAACCCTTAGGCAGCGCAGTATCGGAATTTGCTCCGGGTGCTGCCCAGGGGGTACAAAGCCGATCAGGCGAGGTCTATGACCGTGGCCGATACCTCACGGTGACCGGGCAGCAGACCCCGGCACCCCGGCGACGGTCGAAGCGCGGCAGGACGTGCTGGACAAGTTCGTCGCGTACTACTTCCCGGCCGTTCCCCGCGCACGTTGACAGCGTGCGTGCGCGTCCAGTGGCGCCGCTGATCGTCGCTTAGTCGTTTCAGAACCCCTTAAACCTGTCGGGCGCCATCTCCGTGTACCGGACGGTGTGGGAGATGTTCCGGTGGACGAGGTACGCCTGGATGCTCCGCGGATCCTCACCCCGGTTGGCGATGTAGTAGCCCGTCGCGTGCCGCAACATGTGGGGGTAGACCGGGAAGCCGATCTTCGCGACCTCCCCCCGGCCCTGGCCGTGATCTTTCTGACGGCTGACGTGGTGAGCGGCCCCTTACGCTCCGTGGTGAAGACGTAGGGTGACGACGAGTTCCGCAGGAGCCGGCGCAAGACCCGCAGCTCGGCGCCACGCAGGAGATGGGTGCTCGGCACGCCGTGCTTGAGCCCGTTGACATGCAGGAGCCCCTGGGTCAAGTCCACCTGCTCCCACCGCAACGCGACGACTTCACCCACCCGGAGGGCGTGTCGGTAGGCGAGGAGCAGCAGGTCGGACGAGCGAGGGCGATCCTTTCCGCGTTGCGCCGAACAGGAGCGGCCGGCGCATGCCCCAGATCCAGACGGTCCACACGCGCTTGGTCACGCGGCGCCCCCGCGTCGCCTGCGGCCGCACGTTCGCCTGGTTGTCGGCCCACACCCACGAGATGTGGCGTCTGTACCCTCGCGCGCGCTGGAGCCCGTTCCGGAACAGGGCCGCCGCCGGCTCGATGCGGAATCCCCGCCACTCCGGCCTGGTCACGGATCCGTAGAGGCACGACTCGCCGGGCTGGAGCTCCAGGAGCACCCCCAACTCCTCGACCGAGGGAGACGAGAACGTGACCCATCCACGGTTGACGAGCGTGCCGTTCGCGAAGGTCAGACACAGCAGGTCTCCACGATCGAGCTGTTCTCGGGCGGCGGCGAGATTCACCCAGAACGACGTCAGTTCGTCGGCGAGCGTGTCGAGGTCCTCCGCCGTCGCCACCCGCATGGTCACGGGTACGCGAGCCTCGATAACCGGGAACGGCTGCGTCAGGTCCATCTCGAAGAACAGCAGGCAGCGCACGCGAACGACGGGCCTCAGGAGCTTCCGGATGCCGCGTGTCAGGAAACCCGTCACACCTTCCCAGCGGAGGATCTCGCGCGCCCTCGCGATCGTCACGATGACTCCTCGCCGGTGTCCGGAGTCCGATCCTCGTCGGCTGGAGTGCCGCGCTCCGTCAGCAGCACGCCGACTCCGGCGCTCGTCGCCCGCGCCCCCGCCGCCCCCGCGATGACGAACGCCGGACACCTCGAGATCCTTCACCAACACGTTTGTCCCGAAACTGAGTGTCTAGGGCGGAAACAGGGCGCGCGCGAGACGGTCGCTGTAAAAGTAGAAACACTGGCGCTAACCCTCTTCGCTCAGACGTCTCGGCAGTTTATGGAACCCAGGGCTACCGCCTGCGCGGCCGAACACCAAGCGAGCCATTCACCGGCGTGGCGACCCGATCTCATGAGGCCCGCTCTGCGAAGGCCGAACTGTTTACAGTTTCGGGGGTTTTGACGCCCCATGCCTTCCGCGCAGCGCCCGCCAGATCCGGCCCCCCGCGAGGCGTAGGCGGCCCGCGGCGAACGCGGTCAACCCGGCGGGCGTGCGGTTGAACACGAAGAGGTCGGAGACCTGGTGAGAGAGCGGCCTCCAATCCAGGTGCCACTCGGCATCGCTGATGACGTTGAGGAACCGGAAGTGACGCTCCTTGGAATCGTTGAGGAGCCATTCGAAGAGCAGGTTGCCAGGGGCGCAGCGCGCGTACGCTTCGTCGTAGCCTATCTTGATGACGTACTTCGTGTCGTCGGTCAGCAGACAGAACTGCGCGGCCAGGCACTGCCCCCGCGCCCGAAGGACATTGATCTCACAGGTCCCCGACCCGGCGTACTTGCGCATCACGCCTTCATAGAAGCGACGAAGCCGTTCGTCAATCAGAATCGCCGATCCACGGGCTCCCTTCCAACCTGATGCTTCGACGGCGAGGAACTGCTCGAACAGAGGCTCGATATCGACGGTTGTGCGCGAGCGGACGAACTGGACGTCCAGGAGCTGGGCGAGCTTATTGCGCGCCTTGCGAAGGTTCCCACGGAAGTTCTGGGAGAGCCCTCCGGACGTTCTCTCAAGCTTCTGGAGGTCGAAGTAGTGACAGACCGATTACGGCCGCATGATGGAGAGAGCGGGAGGATAGGATTGGAAGGCATACAGCGCGCTCGAGTCGTCGAGGAGGCGTGCGAGATGGATCGCATCCCATTGCGTGGGCGCCTGCCTCAGATGAGCGATGACCTCGGAGAGGATGGCGGCGTTCTCCGGCGTCTTGGCGAAGACGAGGTCGGCGAGTTTCATGTGGTGCCCGTGCGGGCTCTCAAGCACCATGGCCGAGACACCGAAGAGGTGGCGCTTCCGCCGCCTCAACGGAAGAATGGCCACCGGAGCATCGCCGTCATAGACAACGAGAAAATCCACGGTTGCCGGGTTTTCCTCGAGCGTCTCGAGATAGGACTCCTACCACGGGTAGAGGTGGAAGTAGCGACGGCCGGGCAAAGTCGCCGTGAGCGTTTCCCATTCTTTCCGGATCGCTCGAAGCCCGACTTTCCCTGTGAACTGTCGGATGGTCCTCTGACCCACTGGACGTCAGACCCCCTGGCTGACGAGGAAACGCAAAGGTGGGTCTGCGAGCCAACGGGCCGGAAATATGTTCATTTCGGCTCCGAAGGGCCGCTCGAGGGCAAGTGCGAACAAGCAGCAACCGGTGATCCCGGCTTCGTCGGACGAAAACGGCTTCTGGCCGGGTTAAGCTGAAGTTCCTGCGTCACCTTAGCGAGATTGGTCGTTGATTCGTGGAGATAGCTCACAGACGGCCTGCAGGGTTCTGTCTACACCGTGATCGTCTTGAGCAGGTCGTAGGCGCGTTGCTGGGTGGGGCTTGGCGTGG
>JAUSJX010000137.1 GCA_030647435.1 Candidatus Rokuibacteriota bacterium | reverse complement strand
GAGTTTGATCGATGCGGTCCGCTTAATAAGTTAGTGTTGCACTACCTGCATACCTTGATCGTGGTGTTGTCTCAGTCGGGCGCCTGTAACCGGTTTCACACCATACAGAAACGCCTCTGTCGCTGGCTGCTGACGTCCCAGGATCGCGCGCGATCCAGCGAGATCCAGTCCACTCAAGAACTCCTGTCGCAGATGCTGGGAGTAAATCGCGGGAGCGCCAGTCAAGCGGCCAGCGCCTTGCAAAGGGCAGGGCTGATCAGCTACCGGCGTGGCCGGATCACCATCCTCGATCGCGCGGGTTTGGAAGCGGCAGCTTGTGAGTGCTACCGCATTGTCAAAGGCGAGTTCGATCGCTTCTTTCGCGCTTAGTACCGGGGGGTGGATGCGATATCAGTCCAGGGAGAGCAAGGACTTCCCAGGCGCCTGGATTGTCGAGGCGGTGGACCTCGCTGACGGCGACTCCCCTCGGTCAGTCCGGTTCTGCGGTTTCGAAGCCCGCGAGCGAGCCGACGCATATGCAGCCGAGAAGAATGCGGCGCTTGGTCGCGACACTCCTGAGTGAGGGGGGCCATCGCTCCGGCTGTGCCAGGTCGTGCATTGCACCAAGGTCCAATAGATACCGTTGCTGGATGGCTGTTAGCTTGTAGCACGCAGGCCAACACTCTTCTTTTGCACCATCAACCAAACGGAGACAGGACAATGCATCCACTACAACAGGTCGTGAGGCGGGTCCTCTGGGCGAGCGGCATGGGCGCAGCGGCACTCCTCGCCGCGGGATGTGCCCAGATGTCGAGCCCCGCGCCTAGCGGCGCGAACGTCATACTCAACGGCAACCAGGAAGTACCTCCCGTGAGCACCGCCGCGACGGGCAGCGGCACCATCAGGGTCCTCATGGACAGGTCGGTCAGCGGCAGCGTGATGACCTCCGGCGTCGCCGGCACCGCGGCCCATATCCATCTGGGTGTGCCGGGTGAGAACGGGCCGGTGATCATCCCCCTGAACAGAACAGCCGACAACACGTGGTCCGTTCCGGCGAGCATCCGACTCAACGACACCCAGTACGAGGCTTTCAGGTTGGGAAACCTCTACGTCAACGTGCACAGCGCCGCCAATCCGGGCGGAGAGATCCGCGGTCAGCTGACGCCGTAACGCCCCTCGATTTCTCAGCCCTGAGAAACAGCCCGCCGCCAACGCGGGCTTTTTCTTTTCCACCACGCTCGTGCCTACCAGCGCAGCGCGCCAACCCACGCCAGGACCGACCGGATGATCGAGCGGCGCACCTTCATAGCGATGGTCGCTGGCGGCCCTCTCGCGTCCCCGCTCCCCTCCGAGGCGCAGCAGGCGGGAAACGTGTATCGGATCAGTGCGTTTAGCCCGACTCCGGCCCCTTCCTCCTGCAGCGTGCCCCCGTGAGATCTGACTTGACAACGGCCGGCGGATGGATAATTATCCATAATAATGAATAAAAATAACGATGCAGGCTCGCTCCGGCGGCAAGAGGCGATCGCAGGACTCGTTCGGGTGGGACACGTTCGCTCCCAGGCCGAGCTGCAGCGCCTGCTGCGGCATCGCGGCATCGTCGTCGCGCAGCCGACGCTGTCGCGGGATCTCCGGGAACTGGGCCTGGCCAAGACGCCGAGGGGATACGTCGCGCCTGACGCCACGCTCTTTCAGTTCGCGCCGGCCGACCTGCGCGAGGCGAAGCTGGACCGCGTCCTGCGGAGCTCGGCGCTGTCGGTGCGGGCGGCGGGCACGCTCGTCGTTGTCAAGACGCCGGCGGCCGGCGCCCACCCGGTGGCGCGCGCCCTCGACGAGGCGAGCCTGCCGGAGGTCGCGGGGACGATCGCGGGTGACGACACCATCTTCCTCGCGACGCACAGCGAGCGGGCGGCGCGGCTTCTCGCCCGGCGGCTCACGGCTGCGCTCGAGAAGCGGGCCGTCAGGAAGGGCGCGTGATGGAGGCCACGGCGCGGGACATCCAGATCACCACGGACGCCTCACGGTTTGATCTCGAGGCGATCCATGGCTTCCTGACCACATCCTACTGGTCGCCCGGGATTTCGCGCGAGGTGGTTGAGCGGGCCGTCGCGCACTCGCTGTGCTTCGGGGCTCTCGATGGGGACCGGCAGGTGGGATTCGCCCGGGTCGTCAGTGACCGGGCTACCTTCGCCTACGTCTGCGATGTCTTCGTGCTGGAGTCGCTCCGCGGGCGCGGAGTAGGCAAGAGCCTCATGGCCGCCATCATGGCGCATCCCGACCTCCAGGGGCTGCGGCGCATCATGCTCTTCACCCGCGACGCTCACGGCCTCTACGCGCAGTACAGATTCGGAGCGGCGCGGTATCCCGATCGGCTGATGGAAGTCTTCAACCCCCATCCCTACGGAGCCCGCAGATGATACATGCGCGCGACCTGGAGTTTCCCGTCCAGAGCCTCATGGAGGTGACGGAACGACCGGAGATCGTCTTCGTCAAGGGGCAGGGCGCCTGGCTGACCGACCATCGCGGGAAGCGCTATCTCGACTTCGTCCAGGGCTGGGCGGTCACGTGCCTGGGGCACTGCCCGCGCGTGGTCGGGGACGCCCTGGCCGCCCAGGCGCGGGAGCTCATCACGCCGAGCCCGGCGTTCTACGTGGAGGGCTTCCCCAAGGCCACGCTGAACGACCTGGCCTCCGTGGAAGAGCGGATCACGGGGCGGACCGCGGCCGTGATGCTGGAGCCCGTCCAGGGCGAAGGCGGCGTCGTCCCGGCCACGGTCGAGTTCCTGCGCGAGCTGCGCGCGCTCACCCGGCGGCGCAACTGCCTGATGATCGTCGACGAGGTGCAGACGGGCGTCGGTCGCACCGGCAGGCTCTGGGCCTACGAGCACTTCGCGCGGAGCGCCGCCGATGCGCCAGACATCATGACGCTCGGCAAGGGGTTCGGCGGAGGCGTGCCGCTGGCCGCCCTGTGCGCGACGGAGAAGGTCTCGGTCTTCGAGCACGGCGAGCAGGGCGGCACCTTCAACGGCAGTCCCTTGATGACGGCCGTCGGCTGCGCCGTGCTGGAGGAGGTCCTGAGGCCGGGGTTCCTGCGGAGCGTGGTCGACGCCGGGAACTATCTCGGCGCGCAGCTGACCACCCTGGTGCGGGAGCTCGGCCTGTCCCACGAGCGGGGTCTGGGCTTGCTGCGCGCGCTCGACCTGGACGCCGGCTTCGGGAGCAGGGTGGTGACCTACGCGCGGGACGAGCTCCAGAAGCACCCGGGCTGGGAGAACACGGGCCTGCTGCTCAACTCGCCGCGGCCCGACGCCATCCGCCTCATGCCGGCGCTCAACGTCACGGGCGCCGAGATCGACCGGATGATCGAGGGTCTTCGGGTCGCGATCGACGCCGTCCGATAGAACAGGCCGGGGAGCGCAAATAACATAAAACCCGTTCTCGGTCATGGCGCCCCGCGGCCCAGGGCGTCAGCGCCGCCCAGGTCCGGAAGCGTGGCCGCTCATCGCGCCAGGCGGCGGAGCGCCGGGCCGGTGAGCCGCGTCAGCACCCACTCCTTGTGGAGGCGGGCGCCCAGGCTCTTGTAGAAACGGATCGACGGCGTGTTCCAGTCGAGCACCGTCCACTCCATCCTGCCGCAGCCGCGCGCGACCGCGATCTTCGCAAGCGCCCTCAGCAGCGCCTTGCCGGCGCCCCGGCCCCGCTCCTCGGGCAGCACGAAGAGGTCTTCGAGATAGAGGCTCGGGCGGCCGAGGAAGGTCGAGTACGTGTAGAAGTAGAGCGCGAAGCCCACGGGCGTGCGCCCACGCCGGCAGACGAGGGTCTCGAAGTACGGCCGCCGTCCGAAGCCGTGGCGCCTGAGCCTGGAGGGCGTCGCCTCCATCTGGTGCGCCAGGTGCTCGTACTCGGCGAGACCGCGGATCAGGGCGAGGATAGTCGGCAGGTCCCGCGCCGTCCCGCGGCGGATCGCGAGCCGCGGCCGCGCCATCAGGCCGCGGCCATGTCCAGCAGCATCTCCGTGTAGCAGCGCACGCCGGCGCATAGGTTCTCCACGGAAATGCGCTCGTCGTTGCCGTGGACCCGCCGCCACTCGGCTTCGTCAAGGACGAACGGCCCGAAACCGTAGGCGTGTAGCCCGCAGCGCCTGAATACCCAGTTGTCCGTGAACCCGGTCATGATCTCGGGCGCCACCACCACGCCGGGCGCGCGGCGGCGCAGCGCGTCGGCCAGGCTCTTGTACAGCTCCGTGTCCGGCGGCGAGAGGTTCGGCACCTTGGGCGTGGATGTCACGCTGACCTCGACGTGGGGATCGGCGATGACCTGCCTCACCCAGGCCATGATCTCCTCGGGGTCTTCTCCCTCGAGCATCCGGCAGTCGAGGTCGGCGACCGCCTCGGGCGGGATGACGTTGCGCTTCTCGCTGCCCTTGAGCATGGTGACGGCGAACGTGGTCCGCACGAGCGCGGCGCGGTGGCGGTCGTCGAAGAAGCGGGCGCGGAAGGCCGGATCGCGGAGCGACGCTTCGAGGCGCTCGTAGCCGGCGCCTTCTCCCGCCGGCAGGACCGAGGCCATGCGCGCGAAGTATTCCTGGATCTCCGGCAGAATGCGCGGCGGCCGCTCCGCGGCGAGGAGCCGGCCCAGAGCGCGGACCAGTCGGTGGGGCGCGGTGTCCGGCCATGGCATGGACCCGTGGCCCGGGTCGCTCCGCGCCGTGAGCCTGAGCGGCAGGCCGGTCTTCTCCGAGATGACGATGGAGCCGAAGGGCGCCCGGTGCGGCGCGTCGCCGGCCGCGATCAGCCCCAGCTCGGAGAGCGCGTACTCGGCACCTTCGAGCCAGACCCGACGCTCATCGGCGACCCATTGGGCGCCGAAGCGGCTCCCGGCTTCCTCGTCCGCCGTCGCGAGCACGATGAGGTCTCGCTTCAGGGGCACCTTCGCGCGCTTGATGGCGAGGACGGCCGCCAGCTGGAGGATCCCCGTGGACTTCATGTCGAGCGCCCCGCGGCCGTAGACGTAGCCGTCCCGAAGGAGGCCGCCGAAGGGGTCCACGGTCCAGTAGCGCTCGTCCGCGTAGACCACGTCGATATGGTGGTGAAGCACGATGCCGCCGAGCGATCCGTCGCCCTTGAGGCGCGCGACGAGGTTGGCGCGCCCGGACGCCGACTCGGCCGTCTCGCTCGCGATGCCGTCGCCCTCGAGCACCTGGGCCAGGAAGCGCGCGCCCTCCAGCTCGTTTCCCGGGGGGTTGGTCGTGTTGATCCGGAGGTAGGCGCGCATCAGGTCGACCGTCTCGTCGCCGATCTTCGTCCAGTCCATCAGGCGCGGGCCTCCAGCCAGTGCCGTCCCGGGTTGGGCCGCTTGGCGACGCGCCGATCGAGGAGCGCCTCGACGGCCGCGCGGAAGTCGTCGATGACGGAGGCGCCGAAGCCGAGGAGGGCGCGCACGCCGCGGTCGTACGCGTCGACGGCCGCCCTAGAGGACGAGGAGACTGGGTTGCCGTAGGCATCCTTTAATCCCACGGCGGTCATCCTGGCAGGTGACGCTTGAGGAACTCGACGGCGCGAGCCTCGGCCCACGAGCGCGCGCCCGAGGCGCCCTGAAGGAAGCCCGCATGCCCGCCCCCGGCCACGAACGCGGCCTCGAGCCAGCGCGACTTGGCGATAAGGGCGCGCGGCAGCGCCGAGGCCGGCATGAACGGGTCGTTGAGCGCGTTGATCAGGAGTGTCGGCCGGCGGATCTGGAGCAGCAGCGGCCCGCTGCTCGAGCGCGCCCAGTAGTCGCGCTCGCTGGCGAAGCCGCCGAGCGGCGCCGTCACCAGCCGGTCGTACTGGGCAAAGGTCTTCGCCTTCCGCGCCGCCGGCAGGTTGATCACGCCCTCGTAGAGCGCCGCCTTCTTATCGAGCTTGACCTTCATGGTCGCGAGGAAGTTCACCGTGTACAGCGCCCTGTTGAGCCCGCGGTCGAGCGCGGCGGCGCAGGCGGCCAGGTTGAAGGGCGTAGAGATGGCCACGGCCCCCGCCACCTGCGCCGGGGCCTCGTCGCCGCGCTCGGCGAGCCACTTGAGCGCGACGTTGCCGCCGAGCGACACGCCCACCAGCCCGAGGCGCATGTTGGGCTCGCGCCCGGTCAGGCGGCGGAGTACGAAGTCGAGGTCTTCCGTCTCCCCGGAGTGGTACATGCGGCGAGAGCGGTTGACCTCGCCGCTGCACCCGCGGAAGTTGACGACGACGCCCCGCCAGCCGGCCTGCTCCACCTCGCGCAGCAAGCCAGACGCGTAGTGCGAGCGTGACGATCCTTCGAGGCCGTGGAGGATGACGACCAGCGGGGCGCCGCGGTCGCGCCCCGTCAGCCAGTCGAGGTCGAGAAAATCGCCGTCGGGCGTCTCCACCCGTTCGCGGCGGAGCGCGGGCTGCCGGCCGCGCCTGAGCAGCGGGCCCCAAAGCGTCTGGAGATGGCGGCCCCGATACCACCAAGGCGGGCGGTAGTCGGGGCCGATGGTCACGCTCGAGGCTCCCGTGTCGCGCTTACTCTTGGCCCTGGAGGAGCAGCTTGACGATCTCCGGCACGATCTCGCGCGCCCGCTGGTCCAGCTGCGCCTCGCTGAGGTTGGCGATCGGGTGCGGCAGCGAGAGG
Organism: Candidatus Rokuibacteriota bacterium; assembly: GCA_030647435.1. Lineage (NCBI taxonomy): Bacteria > Candidatus Rokuibacteriota > Candidatus Rokuibacteriota bacterium. The sequence goes on along the minus strand of JAUSJX010000137.1, from coordinate 35,138 downwards.
AACTTGTAGTCCGGCAGGCCCCAGGACTGGGCCATCGCATGACCCGTGCCCTCGAAGACGTCGGTCACGATGGACGCGGCGGGGATGCCGGCCTTCTCGAACAGGATTCCGTCGAGCACACTGCCCGACGAGCAGGACCCTCAGTCGCCGACGCCGGCGACGACGCAGTCGACACCGCGTTTCGCCTCGTCGATGATCTCGTCGTGCGCCGGGACGCTCGAGTTGTGCTTGCGCCACATCTTGTACTCGGCGGCGCCGTACTCCTTCTTGAGGATCTCGCCGACCTTCGCCAGCAGCTTGTCGGAGTTGAACTTGGTGTTCTCAACGAGGCCGATCCGCTTGCCCTTGAGCGAGCCGGGCCTCGGCACGTACGTCAGCGCCTGTTTCCGCGGCTCGACCGTCGGGTCGAGGATTTCGAAGCCTGCCATCATGCCCTCCTGTCCTGGATGAGTTTCGAAACGCTCTGGCTCGATTTCTTGCCGCCGGCCCACGCGGGGATGTAGCAGGAGAACGCCCCCGCCCGGCCGCCCGCCGCGATCACGTGCACATCCTCCGGGCTCGGCACGAGCGGCCGCATCGTGGTCTCGTCTTCGGGGGTCACGGCCCCCGCCAGCCGCTCCACGCGCTTGATGTGCGCCAGCGAGTTCTGCGTGTTCTCGAAGACGAACTTCTGGATGTCGGCCTTCGACCAGCCGTCCCTGGCGATGGTGCGCATATGCTCGCCCGCGAGCACGACGACGTACTGCGGCTGGCCATTGGTGCTGCCGTGATGCTTCATGTCGTCGCAGAGCGAGGTCAGCACGCCCTTGGCCGTGCTCGAAAGCTGGTTGTAGAACTGGTGCGGCCCCTCCGCCGCCATGACGGTCACCACGCTCTGCTCCGCCTTGAAGCCGCGCTCAACGTGGAACGGCGTCCACGGGCTGTCGGCCTCGTTCTCGGCGATGACGTAGCTGTACTTGCCCGGATGCCCCACCGTCCCCCGGTCGAGCGCGCCCGGCAGCGTGCCGATGACGTTGCGCATCACCAGGCGGACGGCGCGGCCCGTCGTGGCGTTGGCCCGCCAGCCGGGTCCGAAGAGGTTGTCGCCCGAGTTGAAGCCGAGCCGGGCCGCGATGGGACCGTTGACGATCATGAGGACGGCGGCGCCACCCGTGGACGTGGCGGGGCCGTGGTACCCCCACTTCGGCTCGGCGAGCGCCTCGACCGCCGCCACGACGATGGGCATGTACTCCGGAAGGCATCCTGCCATGACGGCGTTCACCGCGACCTTCTCGGCGGAGACGGCGACCTGGCGGTTGGTGATGAAGGCGACCTGCTTGTCGGGCTCGAGGCCGGCCGCGTCCAGCATGGCGCGGACGGCGCGCTCGGTCGGGGGGACGACGGGAAGGCCGTCGGTCCAGCCCTGCTGGTAGCAGAACTCGATGGCGTGGTTCAGGTCTTCGACGGCATAGCGCTTGGAGGCGAGTTGGGTCGTCATACGCGGGATTATACTCCAGCCCGGCGCCTTCGCGAGGCTCGCGCCGAGGCGCGCTTTGTCGTATCCTTTCGCCTGTGACGCCGCTCGTCGCCTACATCTCGATGGAGTACGGGCTCCACGAGGAGTTCCACTCCTACGCCGGCGGGCTCGGTATCCTCGCCGGCGATTTCATGAAGTCGGCCGGCGACCTCGGCCTCCCCGTCGTGGGCATCGGCCTCCGCTGGGCGCAGGGCTACACCGTCCAGCGGATCGGGCCCGACGGGTATCCATACGACGAGTGGCGCGACTACCCGCCCGACGCGCTCACGGACACGGGCGTCCGCGTCCGGGTGCGCGTGGCCGCGCGCGAGGTCGAGTGCCGCGTCTGGCGCGTCGGCCGCTACGCCATCGCGCCGCTCTTCCTGCTCGAGTCGGTGGACACGCGCGACCGCTGGATCACCCGCCGCCTCTACGACCCCGCACCCGACTGCCGCATCGCCCAGGAGATGCTGCTCGGCATCGGCGGCGTGCGGGCGCTCCGCGCCCTCCACCTTCCCGTCGATCTCTACCACTTCAACGAGGGGCACGCGGTCTTCGCCGGCATCGAGCTGATCACCGACCGGATGGAGGCCGGGACGGACTTCCACTCGGCATGGCGGGAGGCGCGGGAGAAGATCGTCTTCACCACCCACACGCCCGTGCCCGCCGGCAACGAGGTCCACGCCGTTCCGGACCTGCGGCGGCTCGGCGCGGGCTGCGAGCTCGTGGACGCCGAGCTGCGCGAGATCGGCGGCGATCCGTTCAACATGACCGTGGCCGGGTTGAGACTCGCCCGCCGCGCGAACGCCGTGGCGCAGCTCCACGGCGAGACCGCGCGCGCCATGTGGGCACACGTGGACGGCGGCGCGCCCATCATCGCCGTCACCAACGGCGTGCACCGCGGCACCTGGCAGGACCCGCGGATCGCCGCGGCGGCTTCGGCTCACGATGACGCGCTCCGCGCCGTGCGGCGGCAGATGAAGGACGAGCTGCTGGCCGAAGTCGAAGCCCGCACACGAGTCAGGCTCGACAGCGACGCGCTCACCATCGGCTTCGCGCGCCGCGCGGCGACCTACAAGCGCCCCGATCTCCTCCTGCGCGACCCCGACAGGCTGGCGCCGCTCCTCAAGGACCGGCGCGTCCAGCTCGTCTTCTCGGGCAAGGCGCACCCGGCCGACCAGGCCGGCAAGTCCGTCATCGCCCTCCTCGTCGAGACAATCCGGCAGTGGCCCGAGTCCATCGTCTTCCTCGAGGACTACGACATGGCGCTGGGCAGGCTCATGACCCGAGGCTGCGACGTGTGGCTGAACACCCCGCGGCGGCCCATGGAAGCGAGCGGAACCTCGGGCATGAAGGCCGCCATGAACGGCACGCTCAACCTCTCCATCCTCGACGGCTGGTGGCCGGAGGGGTGCGAGCACGGCGTCACCGGCTGGGCGATCGGCGACGAGCGCGTCGGGGGCGACCAGGACGCGCGCGACCTCGAGGCCCTCTACGCAACCCTCGAGCGGGACGTGCTCCCCGCGTGGGCCGACCCCGGGCGCTGGGCGCGCATGATGCGCGCCTCGATCGCGATGGCCGTCGAGCGCTTCTCCTCGAACCGCATGGTCAGCGAATATTTCACCCGTCTCTACACCGCGCCGTAGCCTGCTGCGGCGCCATCCTCGAAGGAGGCCCTCATGAACATGAACATGAAAGAGATGACGATGGAGCTCCTGCTCCGCTACGGCTTCCAGGTGTTGGGCGCCATCGCGATCCTTGCGGTCGGTTTCCTGGTCGCGCGGTGGCTCGGCGGGATGGCGGACCAGCGCTTCCAGAAGCAGCAGATGGAGCCGCCCATGCGGATCCTCATGGTCCGCGTGATCAAGATCCTCGTCCTGGTCATGGCCTTCGTGGTGGCGCTCGACAAGTTCGGCTTCTCCATCGCGCCGCTGGTGGCCGGCATCGGCGTGGCGGGCATCGGCATCGGCTTCGCGCTGCAGGGCGTGCTGGGCAACATCATGGCGGGCCTGACCATTATCTTCACCAAGCCCTTCCGGGTCGGCGAGTATATCGAGATCAACAACGTGCGCGGCGACGTGGCCGCGGTCGAGCTCTCCACCACGACGTTGATCCAGGCGGATATGTCGCGCGTCATCGTGCCGAACAGGAAGATCGTCGGCGAGATCCTGCACAACTTCGGCACCATCCGCCAGCTGACGCTGACGCTGCGCGTGCCGCACGCGACGGATCTGAACGCGGCGCTCCGCGCGGCCAGCCAGGTGGTGACACAGAGCGCGCGCGTGCTGAAGGACCCGGCGCCGAGCGTGGGCATCGCGTCCGTGGAGGACACCGGGATCAAGATCGCGGCCTGGGCATGGGTCCGCGTGGTGGACGTGGTCCCGGCCGAGCCCGAGCTCTACCAGTCTCTCGTCGAGGCCTTTCGCGCCCTCGGCATCGGCGCCCCGGCCAGCGCGCACGACGTGCGTTTGCGCGAGGGGGCCGTCTCACGCTGAGGCGGGCGTCGCTGATCAGTCTGCGATGCGTCGGGTGACCGACCGCGTGCTGCCGAAGGTCGGGATGAACACCGAGTGCTTGCCCGCGCCGCCCGCCACGATGACCATGACGTCCCGCCAGTCGCGCGCGATGGGCGCCAGCGTCTCGGGCGGCCTGTCCTTGAAGCCCTCCGGGTAGATGGTCGCGAAGCGCTCGATGTTCTCCGGCGCCAGGCGCGCGAGCGGCACGCGGGCCCTGTCCCACACCGCGCGCTTGAAGTCTTCCTTGCTCCAGCCGGAGGACGCGGCGGTCGCGGCGTGCTCGGGCCCCAGGACGATCAGCGGCTCGCCGCCCAGGTAGATATTGTTGGAGCCGGCGATCGCCGCCGTCCCCGCCACGGTCGTCACGATACCCTCGGGCGTGGTCGAGCCGTGGTCGTTGATATTGTGCGGCCCCTCCGACCCGCAGACGGTCACCGTGCTGTCCCGGGAGGAGAAACCCCGCTCGACGGACAGCGGTTCCCAGGGAGACGCGGCCTCGTTCTCGGCAATGCAGTAGGCGTACTTGCCCGGCTGGCCGTGGGTGGCGCGGTCCTCCTTGCCGGGTCGCGCGCCGCCCACATTCTGGAGCGCCAGCCTGAGCGCCCGTCCGACGGCGGCGTTGGCGCGCGTCCCCTGCCCGAAGACATTGCCCCCGGCGTTCATGCCGAGACGCCCCGCGATCGGCCCGTTGACGATGCAGAGCGGCGAGCAGGGGTGGGTCGTCGTCTGCACGGCCTGCAGGTTAAAGGATGCGTCTGCCACGGCCTCGACGGCTGCCAGCACCACGGGCAGGTGCTCGGGAAGCGCCCCCGCCATCACGGCGTTGGCGGCTATGGCCTCGACTGTCGCCCTACCGAGCCTCGGCACCAGGAGTGCGACGACCTCGTCGGGATTCCTGCGAGTGCCCGCGAGCATCGCCGCGACGCGCTCGCGGGTGGGCGGGATGGCGGGCAGGCCGTCGCCCCAGCCCCGCTCCATCAGCCATGCCTGGAAGCGGTCGAGATCGTCGGGCGCCTCGACGTCGCCCGCGGCCGCGCTCGCCGCGTGTACAGCCGCGGCAGGGTCGGATGTGAGCGCGCGCAGCACGCTCTCGACGATCGGCGCGGCCTTGGCGGCCGCGGTCGCCGCCGGGATCCCGCCGATCGGATGCGGCACGGTGACGATGGGAAGCCCGGGCAGGCCCTGGGCCGCCACCTGGGCGCGCGCCAGCGGAATGAACTCGTCGGTTCCCAGCACCACGCAGGCTACTCCCCTCGCCTCCAGCTCCGCGGCGTCGTGGACACTCCACGACGTACAGGAGCCTCAGTCGGCCGAGGCGGTCAGCGCGACGCGCGCGGCGGCTGCGATCTCCTCGATGACGGCCGGCGCGGCGCCCGTCGAGGCGCCGGGCTTGCTCCATGCCCGTACCGCGCGGGCGCCGCCGCGTGCGGCCAGGAGCGCGCCCACGCGCTCGAGCAGGACGCCCGCGTTCGGCTTGGAGTTGTCGAGCAGCGCGATGGTCACGCCCTCGAGCGAGCGCGGCCGGGCCGCCAAGGACTTGGCGGAGACGGCGCTGCTCCCGATCGGATCGACGATGCGCATGGTCAGGTCACCATGACGGGGCGCCGGTGCATTCCCGTCTCACGGGTGAAGGCGGCGCTCGCGAGCGCCACGGCCTCGAAGGCCGCGCACGCCGTGAAGGCCGCCGGGAAGCTGTCGCTCATGTCGAGTATCTTGCCGACGAGCACGGGAATGAGCAAGCTTCCCACGAAGCAGAACGTGTTGACGACGCCCGAGGCCGTGCCGATGAGGTCGGCGGGGAACAGCTCGACCACCATCACGAAGGGCGTCACGAGCCCGCCCAGCATGAAACCGGTGAAGAGCGCCACGAGGGCGGCGCCGGCCCACCCCGTGCCCGGGACGAGCAGGGCGAAGGCCAGGCACGAGAGCACGCACATGCCCTGGCTGAAGAGGTAGATGACCTTGCGCCGGCCTACCCAATCCGAGATGAAGCCGGCGAGTGGCCAAGAAACCACGGTACCCGCCGTGATGAGGCCGGTGACGAGTCCGGCCCGGCCCGGCGTCAGCCCCTCCTGCCTGACGAGGAAGGCCGGCAGGAAGGTGACAAGAGCGAAGAAGGCTCCGTAAGAGAAGAGCACCGCCATGTTGATCGGCCACAGGGCGGCGACGCTCAGCACATCCTTTAACACGGCCGTGGTGCCGCGGGAGGCCGCGGCCGGGGAGCGCCGCTCGGCGAGCGGGCCCGGGCGGACGAGGAGATAGATCAGCGCGAGCGTGGTCAGGAGCGGGACCAGCGTCATGGCGTAGCCCCACCGCCAGCCGAGATGCGCCGCCAGCACCGGCACCAGCACCAGCGCCGCGGTGCCGCCGATGCCGCCACCCGCCGAGAAGAGCCCCGTCGCCCGGCCGCGCTCCTGGGGCGGAAACCACTCGTGGATGAGCCGGAGTCCGGGCAGCCAGACTCCCGCCGCGCCGAGCCCGATGAGGCTGCGCGTGACGAGGCTCTGCGTATAGTCGCGGCTCAGCGGGAAGGCGATCACGCCGACAACGAGGATCCCGAGAAAGGTCAGCATCATGCGCCGCGGCCCGAACCGGTCGGCGAGGACGCCCACGGGCACCTGCACCAGCGCATACGTCCAGAAGTAGGCGGTCATGATGGTGGCGGCCGCGGCGTACGTGATGCCGAGATCTCCCATGAAGGTCGGGATGAGCGGGGCGAAGCCGACGCGGTGGATGTGGACCTGCATGAAGCCGAGGAGACAGACGCCGAGGATGACCCACCGGTAGCGGCTCATGCCTCGTGCCTTGTAGCACGCGGTGCCCGCTCCCGTCCACGCACGAGCGAAATGACCGCGGCGAGCGCGCAGACGGCGGCCGCCGCGGCGAAGGTAAAGCGGAAGGCCGGCAGGAAGCCCAGGATCTGCGCGCGGTCGTGGAAGAGCCAGGCCGCGGTCTGGACGCCGACCACGACGCCCGAGGTGCGCGAGAGGAAGGCGAAGCCGCCGGCAGCGCCCTGCTGTCGCGGCGGAAAGGCGGCCATGGCCTGGGCGAGGTTCGGCACCTGGAACACGCCGACTCCCAGCCCGACGAGGGCGAGCGCGGCGCCGACGAGCGCCATCGGCGTCGAGCCGTCGCAGCGGGCGACGAAAAGAAGCCCCGCGGCTTCGGCCGCGAGCCCGACGGCCATGGGCCCGCGCGCGCCCCAGCGGTCGGCCGCGCGGCCTGCGACGGGCGCCGCGATGGCCATCGCCAGCGGCGTCAGCATGAAGAGGAGCCCGCCCGCGGCGGCGGAGAGGCCGCGCTCGCCGATGAGGTAGTAGGGAGCGAGGAGCCACACCGCGAACTGGGCGTAGTTGGCGAGGAAGGCGAGGAGCCCGGCCTGGAGGACCGGCCAGCGGAAGATGTCGGCGGGCACAACCATCCGCCACGCGCCGCGGCCATCGTGAGGCGTCTCGCGCGTCCAGCCGGCCAGGACGATGATCGCGGCGGTGACCGGCACGCGGTAGAGGAACACGGCCTGCCAGCCGAAGACGCCCACGAGCGCGCCGCCGATCATCGGACTCACGCTCAAGCCGATGCCGAGACCCATGCTCACCCAGCCGAGCCCCCAGGCGTGGCGAGAGGACGGCAGCGAGAGCGTCACGAGCGCGGGCGAGGCGCCGTAGATCAGCCCGCCGCTCACGCCCTGGAGCACGCGGAGGAGCAGGAAGATCTCGAAGGAGGACACCAGCGCGTAGGCCCCGAAGCAGAGGAGCGAGAGGACGAGCCCCGCGCGCACGACGCGGCCCGGGCCGAGCCTGTCCGCGAGCACGCCGGCGGCGAAGGCGGTCAGCGCGTACGTCCCGACATAGCAGATGATGACCCAGCGGATGGTCGTGGGACCAACCCGGAAGGCCGCGGACATGGCGGGGAAGGCGATGTTGACGGAGCCGTCGAGCCCGACGAGCAGGAAACCCGCTGCCGCCAGGAGGACGGGCATGGCGTCGAGTATACTAGCGCGTCATGCACGACACAGCCGGATGGCTGATCCTGGGCGCGGCGGCCATCGTCGGCTCCACGATCGGCGGCGTCGCCGGCTTCGGCACAGGCGTCATCATGATCCCGGCCATCGCCTGGAGCGTGGGCGTCAAGGCGACGGTCCCCGTGCTGACCGTCTGCATGCTGGTCGGCAACAGCGCGCGCGTCTGGTTCAGCCGCCGCGAGATCGAGTGGCGCGTGGTCGCCGCCTTCCTCGTGGGCGCCGTGCCTACGACCATCGTCGGCGCGACGCTCTACACGCGCATCGACAGCGAGTGGCTCTCCCGCATCCTCGGCGTGTTCATGATCCTCGCCGTCCCGCTCCGGTACTGGCTCGTCCACAGCGGCATCACCGTGCGGCTCCGCCACTTCCCGCTGATCGGGGCCGGCTTCGGCTTCCTCTCGGCCATCGTGGGGGCGGTCGGTCCCATCATGACGCCCTTCTTCCTGAGCCACGGACTGCGCAAGGGGCGCTACCTGGCCACCGAGGCCCTCTGCACGGTGGGCTCCTATATCACCCGCGGGATCATGTTCCGCCGCGCCGACCTCCTGACCGGCCCGCTCATCCTGACCGGCCTCTACATCGGCGTGGTGATGATCGGCGGCGCGTGGATAGGCCGCCGGCTCGTCGACCGCATGAGCGAGAAGACCTTCCTCCGCATCCTCGAGGTCCTGCTCGTCACCTTCGGCCTCCAGTTCCTGCTCTGGCCCTCGCGCTGACTCCAGCGACGGGTTGACCGCAGAGCTTCAATCGGGTAGAAGAGGGCCACTATGGCCATCCAGGTCGGGCTCACCGCTGAAGTGGAGCAGGTCGTCACCCAGGATCTGACCGCCGACGCGCTTGGCAACAAGGGCGTTCTCGTCTACGCCACGCCCTTCGTCGTCTGCCTCATGGAGACCGCCGCCCAGGCGGCCATCGCCTCCCACCTGCCCCCGGGGGCCGGCACCGTCGGCACCACGGTGGAGATGAAGCACCTGGCGGCGACGCCGCTCGGCATGAAGGTGCGGGCCAAGGCGACGCTCGTCGAGACCGACGGCAAGCGCTGCCTCTTCCAGGTGGACGTCTTCGACGAGGTGGAGAAGATCGCCGAGGGCCGTCACGAGCGCTTCATCGTGCCCAACCTCGAGAAGTTCCTCGCGCGCGCCATGAGCAAAGGCAAGGCCTGATGGCGATCCAGATCAACACGGCCGTGAAGGGCAAGGAGTACCCGCCCTATCCCGTTACGGTGGAGCGCGGCAAGATCAAGGAGTTCGCCCGCGCGATCGGCGACCTGTCGCCCTTCTATCTGGACGACGACGTCGCCAAGGCGGGGCCGTGGGGCGACATCATCGCGCCGCCCACCTTCCCCATCAGCTTCCGAGACGAGCGGTCAGACACGGGCGTTCTCCTGCGCGATCTCGGCGTGGACATCAGCAGGCTGCTCCACGGCGAGCAGGAGTTCGAGCACTTCAAGCCCATCCGGCCCGGCCGGACCTATCTCTGCCGCGGGCGCATCACGGACATCTACGAGAAGGCGGGCAAGTCGGGCCCCATGGCCTTCGTCCTCCGCGAGATCACGGTAACCGACTCGGACAACGAGATCGTCGCACTCATGCGCCAGACGTCGGTGGTGCGTCTCTAACATGAAATACGCCAAGGTCTACGCGGAAGATGTCCAGGTCGGCAGCGAGATGCCGCCGTTGGTCAAGCCGCCCATCCAGCAGATCCAGCTCACGCGCTACGCCGGCGCCTCGGGCGACTTCAACCCCATCCACCAGGACGCCGCTTTCGCGAAGGCGGCGGGCATGGGCGACGTCTTCGCCCACGGCATGCTGTCCATGGGTTTCGTCGCGCAGTCGGTGACCGACTGGCTCGGAGTCGGCAGCGTGAGGAAGGTCGGCGTGCGCTTCGCCGCGCTGGTTCGCCTGGGCGACGTCGTCACCTGCCGCGGCAAGGTCGTCGCCAAGCGCCCGCCCAAGGACGGAGACGACCCCTACCTGGTCGACCTCGAGCTCTGGGCCGAGAACCAGAAGGGTGAGAAGGTCATAACCGGTAAAGCGACCGCCTCGCTCGTCTCGCGCGGCTGACGCGAGCTAGAGGATCCGGCCGGAGAGGAAATCGCGGAGCGCCGCCTCGGTGGACGGGAAGGCCAGCTCCTCCCATGGAATCTCGGCCGGCACCACCCACTCGACGCGGTCGTTCTCGCTGCACGTCCTGACCTCGCCTTCGATCACGCGCGCCCGGTAGACGACGATCACGATCGGCGTGCCGGGGTAGGAATAGACGTTCAGGAGGCCTGAAAGATCCACCTTCAGTCCGGTCTCCTCCCAGGTCTCCCGCACCGCCGCGTCCTCGACGGGCTCGCCCCAATCTACGAAACCGCCGGGGAAGGTCCACTTTCCGCGCGCCGGCTGAATGGTCCGGCGCGTGAGCAGGACGCGCCCCTCGTCCTCGGGGATGGTCGCGGCCACGACCTTGTGGTTCAGGTAGAAGACAAAGGAACAGCCGGCGCAGACCATCTCGCGCTTGCCTTCCGGCGGCACGGCCTGCCGCTCGAGCGCGCCGCCGCAGAGCGGGCAGAAGCGGATGCTCTGGGGCGACAGCTGGTGGTGCAGGTGCGAATCGCTCACGATGTTGTCAGTTTACCACCGGGCGTTGACACCCGGGCGCGGCCGGTGTAGAACTGCGGCCTACAACCTTGACTCGAAGTACCCAACCCCTCCCGGAGGAGGAACCTTCATGCGCCGTCGCCACGCCGTTCTCTCTGCCTTCATCGCGGTCATCGCGCTCACCTTTATCTCGCCCCCCTTCGTTCGGAGCACCGAGGGCCAGGCCCTCCAGGGCGAGTACAAGATCGGCCTCCTGGAGCCCCTGACAGGGCCCCTGGCCTTCGAGGGCAAGCGGCACCTCGACGGCTACGAGGTGATGCGCGACCTGATCAACGCGCAGGGTGGCGTCATGGGCAAGAAGCTCGTCTTCGTCGTGGGTGACGCCACGGACCCGACGGCTGCGGCCAGCGAAGCCAACCGGCTCATCACCCGCGAGGGCGTCAAGATCATCACCGGCACGTACTCCTCCACGCTCTGCGGCGCGGCCAGCGAGGCGGCCTCTCGTCAGAACGTCATCTACTGGGAGTCCTCCTGCGTGGACCCGCGCTTCAACAAGCGCGGCCTGAAGAACGTCTTCCGCACCGAGATCGACGCGACCGGCTTCGGCTGGTACAACGTCGAGTTCATCGCCAAGCACCTCGCGCCGCGCTTCAACCTCAAGCCGAATCAGATCAAGGTCGCCTTTCTCGCCGAGGACTCCTCCTACGGCCAGGGTGTGACGGAGGCGGCGCGGCTGCGGGCCAAGAACGATTTCGGAATGCAGGAAGTCGCCCTCGAGTACTACGCCTATGCCTCGACCAATGACTTCTCGCCGATCATCGCCAAGTTCAAGCAGCTGAACCCCGATGTCGTCCACCACATCGCGCGGAGCTCCGATGCCGTGCTCTTCTGGCGGCAGTCGAAGGAACAGAACTTCCAGTTCAAGGCGCTGGTCCACGCGGGCGCCACGGGCTACGGCTCCATCGACTTCGGCAAGGCGCTGGGCGCCGACGGCAACGGCCCCTTCGTCCTGGCCGAACCCGGCCCCGGTCTCCGTCTCGAGTCGTTCCGGCCGGAAGCCCGCAAGCTCGAGCAGGACTTCAGCGAGGCGATCAAGAAACGGACGGGCGACGAGCCGCTGGCGAGTCACCGCCTGGCCGGATCCGGGCTCTGGGTGCTCAAGGTCGTCCTCGACCAGTCCAAGACCGACGAGCTCGAAAAGTTCCGCGCGACAGTTCTGGCCCTCGACATGCCTGTCGGCTCGATGCTGAACGGCTGGGGGGTCAAGTTCGCCGAAAACGGCCAGAACGCCAACGAGCGCGTCCAGCACTACATGCTGCAGTGGCAGCAGGGACGGATGATGACAGTGTGGCCGGAGGAGTTTACGACGGGCCGGGCGAAGTGGATCCCGCTCGGCGCCTGGGACCAGCGTAAGTAAGGGCCCGCGACCCCGGTGTCAGCGGTCCCGCAGCTGCTCGTCTCCACCGTCCTGTTGGGCGGCATCTACGCCCTCATCGCGGTGGGCCTGACGCTGATTTTTGGGATCATGCGCGTGGTCAACTTCGCCCACGGCGAGTTCCTGATGCTGGGGATGTACCTGGCGTTCTGGTCCTTCACGCTCTGGGGCCTAGACCCGTACTTCATCCTGGTGGTCGCGATTCCGCTCTTCTTCGCGATCGGGCTCGCGGTCTATGCCCTCGTCATGCGAGGGGTCATCCACGCCAGCCACAACGTCCAGATCTTCACCACCGTGGGGCTCTCGACCGCGCTCCAGAACGTGGCGCTCGTTCTTTGGACGGGCGACTTCCGCTTCGTCAGGCCCTGGGAGTCCTCGGTGGTCATCCGCATCTTCGGCGCCGCCACCAACCTGTCCCAGGTGATCGCGTTCTCCGTCGCCTGCCTCTTCACGCTCGCCCTCTTCGCCTTCATGAAGTGGACGCACGCCGGTCGCGTCATGCGCGCAACCGCGCAGGACGGCGAGGCCGCCACGCTCATGGGCATCAACACCGACCGCGTCTACCGCCTTGCCTTCGCCATCGGCATCGCCTGCGTCGGAGTGGCGGGCGTGCTGGTCTCGCCCCTGTACTCCGTGTACCCGACGGCCGGGCTCCAGTTCGTGCTCCTCGCCTATGTCGTCGTCGTCCTGGGAGGTCTCGGTGACATGGTCGGCGCGCTCCTGGGCGCCCTGATCGTGGCGGGCATCGAAGTCATCGGCTCCTACGTCTTCGGCTCGGCCTGGAAGGAAGTCATCTACTTCGTCCTGTTCATCGCGGTGCTGATCTTCCGGCCCGCCGGGATCTTGGGCCAGCGCGGCGCCGAAGCGCTCGGCGCCTGACGCGGCTGCCATAGTGCGCCGCCACGCCCTCGCCCTCGTTGTCTTCGGCGCCGCCGCGCTGACGCCGCTCGTCATCCGTGACGGCTTCTTCCTCGACAGCCTCATCCTCATCCTGATGTGGGGCGCCATCTCGGGCGCCTGGAACGTCGCGGGCGGCTACGCGGGCCAGGTGTCGCTCGGGCACTCGGCCTTCTTCGGCATCGGCGCCTACTCGGCTGCGCTGATGGCCACGCGCTGGAACGCCTCGCCCTGGCTCGGCATGCTGGCGGGCGTCGTGCTGGCGATGGGCGCCGGGCTCGTCATCGGCTACCTGTCGAACAGGCTGAAGGGGCCCTACTTCGCGCTCGCGACCATCGCCTTCTCCCAGGTCCTGCTCATCGTGGCGAGCCGCTGGCGCGGCTTCACCGCGGGCTCAGAGGGTGTGCCCGTACCCTTCAGACCGGGCCTCTGGACGCTCGGCTTTGCGAGCAAGGTCTCGTGGGTCTACCTTGTCCTCTGTCTGGCGCTCGCCGTCTACCTCGTACAGGTCTACCTCGAGCACTCGCGGATCGGCTACCAGCTGGCCGGCGTCCGCGAGGACGAGGACGCCGCGCAGGCGCTCGGCATCCCCAGCCGCAGGCTCAAGGTCATGGCGGTGGCGGCGAGCGCCGCGCTGACAAGCGTCTGCGGCACGCTCTGGGCTCAGTACGTGGGCTTCGTCGATCCCTTCTACGTCTTCTCCGTGGATCTCTCGATCCGCTTCGCGCTCAACGCGATCATCGGCGGCATCGGCACGGCCATGGGCCCCTTCATCGGCTCCATCCTGATCACGTCGCTCGAAACGTTCCTCCGCGCCGCCTTCAGCGACATTCGGGGCGGGCTGGTCGGCATCTACCTCATCATCTACGGCTGCCTGCTGATCGTCGTGGTCCGCCTCATCCCCCAGGGCCTGGTCGGCTGGTTCGGCCAGCGCTTCCGCGTCATGCGTCGCTATGCTCGAGCTTGACGCCGTCACCAAGCGCTTCGGCGGCCTGACCGCCGTGCGGGAGATCTCGCTCCGGGCCGCGCCGGGCGAGATCGTCGGCATCATCGGCCCGAACGGAGCGGGTAAGACCACCCTCTTCAATGTCATCTCGGGCTTCTTCGCGCCCGACGGCGGCCGCGTCCTCCTCGACGGCCGTGACGTGTCCCGGGTGCCGGCACACAAGATCTGCGCGCTCGGCCTCTGTCGCACGTTCCAGATCGTCAAGCCCTTCGGCAACCTCTCCGTCGAGGACAACGTGATGATCGGCGGGCTCACCCGCCTGACGTCCGTGGCGGCGGCGCGCGACGAAGCCCGCCGAGTCATCGCTCTCTGCCGGCTCGAGCCCTACGCGGCGAGCCCCGCGCGCTCGCTGCCGATCGGGCTGCGAAAGCGTCTCGAGGTCGCGCGCGCCCTCGCGACCAGGCCGCGACTCCTCCTGCTCGACGAGGTCATGGCGGGCCTCAACGCGACCGAGATCGGCGAAATGATCGCGCTGATACGGGCGCTCCATGCCGAGGGACTCGGCCTGATCATCATCGAGCACATCATGGCGGCCATGATGCGCCTCGCCCAGCGCATCGTCGTCCTCCACCACGGCGAGAAGATCGCCGAAGGCCCGCCGGAGAGCATCGCGCGCGACCCGCGCGTCGTCGACGCCTACCTCGGGGAGGAGTTCGTGCTTGCTGACGCTTGAGGGCATCGACGCCTTCTACGGCGACCTCCAGGCCCTCCACGGCGTCAGCCTCGACGTGCGCGAGGGTGAGATCGTGGCGCTGGTCGGCGCCAACGCCGCCGGCAAGACGACCACGCTCCGCGTGATCTCGGGCACGCTGCCCGCCGGCGCCGGCCGCGTCACCTTCAACGGCGAGAACCTCTCCCGCGTCCCCGCGCACGAGCGTGTCGGCCGCGGCATCGTCCAGGTGCCCGAGGGGCGTCGCCTCTTCCCCTTCATGACGGTCCGCGAGAACCTGCTCCTGGGCGCGCACCCGGCCGCGGCGCGGGCCGAGCAGGCACAGAGCCTCGACCGCGTCCTCGACCTCTTTCCAATCCTGAGCGAGCGGACGAGCCAGCTGGCGGGGTCCCTCTCGGGGGGCGAGCAGCAGATGTGCGCCATCGGCCGGGCGCTCATGACGAAGCCGCGATTGCTCATGCTGGACGAGCCGACCCTCGGCATCGCCCCGGTGCTCGTCCAGAAGATCTTCGAGACCGTCGCCACCATCAACCGCGCGGGCGTGACCATCCTCCTCGTCGAGCAGAACGTGCGCCGGGCGTTGGCACTTGCCCACCGGGCCTGCGTGCTGGAAAATGGGCGTCTCGTGCTGGCCGGCGCCGCCCGCGACCTGGCCGCGGACGACCGGCTCAAGAAGGCGTATCTCGGACTCTGACCACGGAGGGGCCATGCGCATCAACCGCAAGCGGCTCGAGGAGAGCATGGAGGCGCTCGGGCGAGTCGGCGCGACCGCCAAGGGCGGGCTCAACCGCGTGGCGCTCACCGACGACGACCGCCGCGGCCGGGATCTCCTCGTGGAATGGATGCGCCAGGCCGGTCTCAGCGTCACGGTAGACCAGATGGGCAACATCTTCGGCCAGCGCGCCGGATCGGACGGCGTGGCGCCCGTCATGATGGGCTCGCACGCCGACTCGGTGCCGACGGGCGGGAAGTACGACGGCCAGCTGGGCGTCCTCTGCGCGCTCGAGGCCATCCGGACCCTCAACGACCGCAAGGCCGCGACGCGCCACCCGGTCGCGATGGCCATCTTCACCAACGAGGAGGGGGCGCGCTTCCAGCCCGCCATGATCGGCTCGGGGGTCATGGCAGGGAAAATCCCACTCGAAGACGCCTACAACGCGCGCGACAGGGGCGGCGTCCGGCTGGGCGACGAGCTCGAGCGGATCGGCTATCTCGGCTCGGAGCCCTGCGTTCCGCGCCCGCTTCGCGCCTACCTCGAGCTCCACATCGAGCAGGGCCCCATCCTCGAGGAGCAGCACCTCTCGGTGGGCGTGGTCGAGGGCATCGTCGCGATCTCCTGGTCGCGGCTCACGCTCACGGGCGTGCAGGATCACGCGGGCCCGACGCCCATGCGTATCCGCCACGACGCGCTCGTCGCGGCCGCCGAGATCGTCCGCGGCGTGCGCGAGATCCCGCGCAAGATCGGCGGCGACATGGTCTCGACCGTCGGCCGGCTCGACCTGACGCCCAATATTCCCAACGCGATCCCGGGGCGCGTCAGCCTGTCCGTCGACCTGCGCGCGCCCGACGAGCATCACGTCACCCGCGCCCTGGGCTTCCTCGACCGTCTCGTCAAAGACGCCGCCCGCGTCGAAGGGGTGACGTACGAGCTCGATCATTACTGGCGCGTGCCGCGGACCCACTTCGACATCGAGGTCGTGGACACGATCGAGGAAGCGGCCAAGGGTCTCGGGTACGGCTACCGGCGCATCCTCTCCGGAGCCGGACACGACGCGCAGTACATGGCGGCCATCTGCCCCACGGGGATGATCTTCGTCCCATCCCGCGACGGGCGCAGCCACTGCGAGGAGGAGTTCACGTCCATGGATGACATCGAGAAGGGCGCCAACACCCTCCTGCTGGCGGCCTCCAAGCTCGCCGGCGCGGCCTAGCGCCTGAGAGCGGTCATGCCGACTCCGCTCCACCACGCGCACCCGATCGTCGCGGCGGTGCGCCGGTTCGTGGACAAGGAGGTCGTCCCCGCGGCCTCCGCCCTCGAGCACGCCGACGCCTATCCCCACGACCTGGTCGCGCGCATGCGGGAGATGGGCCTCTTCGGCGCGCTCGTGCCCGGCGAATACGGCGGCCTCGGTCTCGACGTCTCCACCTACGCGCGCGTCATCGAGGAGATCTGCCGCGGCTTCATGTCGCTGGCGGGCGTGATCAACAGCCACACGATGGCGGCCCTGATCGTGCTCCAACACGGCACGGACGAACAGAAGCGCCGGCTGCTGCCGCGCTTTGCCAGCGGCCTGGCGCGCGGCGGCCTCTGTCTGACGGAACCGCACGCGGGCTCCGACGTCCAGGCCATCCGGACCGTGGCCGCGCGGCACGGCGATGGCTATCTCATCTCCGGGTCCAAGATGTTCGTGACCAATGGCCGCGAAGGCACGACCTTCGCGCTCCTCGCCCTGACCGACACCTCGGCGCGGCCGCGCTACCGCGGCATGTCGTGTTTCATCGTCGAGAAGGGAGAGCCCGGTCTCCAGGTCGTGAAGTCCATCGCCAAGCTCGGCTACAAGGGCGTGGACACCGCCGAGCTCCTCTTCGAAAAGTTCCCCTGCCCCGCCGCCAATCTGGTCGGAGGCGTCGAGGGGCGAGGCTTCAAGCACGTCATGTCGGGGCTCGAAACGGGACGCATCAACATCGCCGCGCGCGCCGTCGGCGTCGCGCAGGCAGCGCTGGAGGAAGCCGCGCGCGGCGCCCTCGGCGTGGTCGAGCCGCCCGCCGCGCTGGCCTCGATCGCCATCCGGGTGGACGGAGCGAGGCTCTTGACCTACTGGGCGGCGGGGATGAAGGACCGCGGTGAGCGCTGCGATCTCGAGGCCGGCATGGCCAAGCTGTACGCCTCGGAAAGCGCCCAGGAGGCCGCGGCCGACGCCATCCGCATCCTCGGCGGCCCCGGCCAGGCGACTTCTGGCGTGGTCGAGCGCCTCTTTCGCGACACGCCCCTCATGATGATCGGCGAAGGCACCAACGAGATCCAGCGGACGATCATCGCGAAGAACCTGCTCCAGCGCCATGGCGAGCGGCTGGGCGCCCTCACGTCGCTCGAGGCCGAGCCCGAAGAGCGCCGGCAGATGGCTCTCGCCGTGCGTCAACTGGTCGAGCGCGAGATCGCCCCGGCCGCCGTCGAGGACGACCGCGCCGGGCGCTTCCCTTCGGCATCGCTGGACAAGCTCGCGGATCTCGGGCTCTTCGGCGCCGTCATCCCGGAGGATGCTGGAGGCCTCAACCTCGACGGCCTCGCCTACGCCCTCATCGCCGAGGAGATCGGGCGCGGCTCGGCGTCGGTCGCATCCGTGCTCCAGGACCACCTCGACGCGGCCGATCTCATCCTGCGCCTGGGCTCGGCCGAGCAGCGCCTGCGGCTCCTGCCCGGGTTGGCCTCTGGCAAGCGCCGCGGCGGAATCCTGAGGCGCCTGCGCGAACCGGCGGTACGCGAGCTGAACGCGCTCAGGCATGCCGACGACTTCATCTTGAGCGGCGACGGCCTCGTCGCCGGCCCCGGCCGACACGCGGACCTGTTCGTTCTTCTGGCGCCCGTCGACGAGCAGATGCTCGCCTTCGTCCTCGCGGCGGGGCAGCCGGGCTTCGCCATGACCGAGCCCTTCGAGACGCCCGGGCGCCGCGGCGCCGATCTCTGGCACGCCCAGCTCAAGGGCTGCGTCGTGCCGGCGCGCCAGACGCTCGGCGGCACGGCCGCTCCCGACGCCGCGGTCATCGCGGGGGTCCAGGCGGCGGCGCGGGTGCGCGAGGCCGCCGCCGCCGTCGGCCTGGCGCAGGCCGCCTTCGAGACGGCGCTCCGCTACTCCCAGCAGCGCAGCGCGTTCGGCGCGCCCATCTGCCAGCACCAGGCGATCCAGCTCAAGCTGGCCGACATGGCGACGGCCATCGCGGTGGCCCGTCTCCTCACCCACCGGGCCGCCGCCGAAGACGGGGCGGGCGAGGCAACGCCGGCGCACGCGGCGATGGCCCATCTCCACGCCGCCGAGACGGCCTACATGGTGACGCTCGAGGCTATGCGCATCCATGGCGGCTACGGCTACAGCGCCGAGTTCCCCGTGGAACGCTACTATCGTGACGCCGCCGCGCTCCTGGCTGGCGAGGCCGGCGACGAGGCGCTTCGCCGCGCCATCGCGCGCCACGCCGTGGCCAACAACTATCTGCACGGCGGATCGGCGTGAGCTACGGGCGCTACTTCGAGGAATTCGCCGTCGGGCAGGCCTTCAGGCACTGGCCCGGGCGCACGATCACCGAGGCGGACTGCACGTGGTTCGCGCTCTTGACCATGAACCAGCACCCGCTCCACTCGGACGCCCACTACGCCGAGACGTACACCCAGCACAAGCAGCGCGTGGTGCTGGGACCGCTCGTCTACAGCGTCGTCATCGGCATGAGCGTCGCCGACATCTCGGGGCGCGCCATCGCCAACCTCGAGGTGAACGCCCTCAAGCACGAGAAGCCGACCTTCATCGGCGACACCCTCTACGCGCAGAGCCGCGTGCTCGAGCTTCGCGAGTCGAGACAAGGCGATCGCGGCATCGTCACCGTCGAGACCATCGCGACCAACCAGCGGGGAGACCAGGTCTGCTCGTACACGCGGAAGGTTCTCGTGCCGAAGAAAAACCACGCCACGCTCGGAGAAGGGAAACTTCCCTACTGACATGACCACCGACCCTCACCCCAGCCCCTCACCCCGGCCCTCTCCCGAGGGGGCAGCGGGAGGCGCTCTGCAACCCTCTCCCCCGCCGAGGGGGAGAGGGCAGGGTGAGGGGGAGGCGAGTCGGGCACCGCTCGAAGGCACGCGCATCCTGTCCGTCTCGCAGTTCGGGGCCGGCCCGTTCGGCACGCAGGTGCTGGCGGATCTCGGCGCCGAGATCATCAAGATCGAGGACCCGGGCGTGGGCGGCGACAGCTCGCGGTACGTGCCGCCGTACCAGCACGAGCAGGACTCGCTCTATTTCCAGTCGTTCAACCGCGGCAAGAAGTCGCTGACGCTCAACCTCCAGCATCCGACGGGCCAGGCCGTGCTCCACGACCTCGTCAAGGTCTCCGACGCGGTCTTCAACAACCTCCGCGGCGACCTTCCCGCCAAGCTCGGCCTGACCTACGACGTGCTCAAGGCCGTCAACCCCCGGATCGTCTGCTGCTCGCTCACCGGTTTCGGGACGACGGGGCCGCGCGCCGCCGAGCCGGCCTTCGACTACCTCATCCAGGGCTACGCGGGCTACATGACCGTCACCGGCGAGCCCGACGGCCCTCCGGGAAAATGCGGCGTGTCCGTCATCGACTTCGCGGGAGGCTACGCCGGCATGGTCGGCCTCATGGTCGGCCTCTACGACGCCCAGCGCACGGGGATCGGCCGCAACGTGGACATCTCGCTCCTGGACACGGCGGTGAGCATGCTTTCGTACTTCGCGATCTGGGCGCTCAACCGCGATTGGGAGCCTCAGCGCGTGGCGCACTCCGGCCACCAGACCCTCGTGCCGACGCAGAACTTCCCGACCAGGGACGGCTGGATCGTGGTCTTCTGCAACAAGGACAAGTTCTGGCAGGCGCTGATCGAGCGGATGGGACTGCCCGAGCTCGGACAGGACCCGCGCTTCACCGGCTTCCCGGATCGCTTCGCCCACAAGGCGGAGCTGGTCGCCATCCTGGAGGCGCGCTTCGTGGAGAAGACCACGGCCGAATGGCTGGCCCACCTGCGCGGGCATGTGCCATGCGCGCCCGTGAACACCGTGGCGCAGGCGCTCGAAGACGAGCAGGTGCGCGCCCGCGAGATGATCGTCGAGGTGGACCACCCACAGTTCGGCCGCATCCGCGAGGTGGCGAGCCCCATCAGGACCGAGGGCGAGATCCGGCATCCGGCGCCCGCCCCTGCCCTCGGCCAGCACACCGAAGCGATCCTGACCGAGATCCTGGGCTACGGAAGCCAGACCATCGCCCGGCTCCGGGCGGAAGGAGTCATCGGCAAATGAGCGACGAGCGCTTCAAGGCAATCGGCATGGACGACATCAGCATGCCCGGCGGCTGGTCGGTCAGCGACGGGCAGACCTTCCTGTACACGCCCGCCGAGCGCGAGATCATGCACCAGAGCCGCGCCTTCGTCCAGCGTGAGATCCTCCCGCAGGCGGCCGGCGCCCACCGCGAGGTCAAGCAGATCAAGGCGCGCCACGAAGGCAAGGAGCGCCGCGAGAAGCTCCGCGCCCTGGCCAAGGCCTACCTCAAGCAGCTGGGCGAGGCGGGCCTCACGGGCGCGCTCTTCCCCGAGGAGTTTGGCGGCAACGGGCGCGGCGTGGTCGCCGAGTGCATCATCGACGAGGAGCTGGGGGCAGCCGGGCACCCCGGCGACACCATCCGCGCCGTCTCGCTGACGCTCGGGACGATTTCAATCCTCCGCTACGGCACGCCCGAGCAGAAGAAGCGCCACATCCCCGCGCGCCTCAGGGGAGATGAATTGGCCGCGCTCGCCATCACCGAGCCCCAGGTCGGCTCCGACACCTCGCGGATGCAGACGAAGGCAGTTCTCCAGGGCGACCGCTGGGTCATCAACGGCCAGAAGCGCTTCATCACCGGCGGCGGGCTCGCGGACTACCTGACGCTGTTCGCCATCACCGAGGAAGGCGCGCACCCGCACAAGGGCATGTCCACCTTCATCGTGCCCATGGACCACCCGGGGGTAAGCATCCAGCGCCAGCTCGACGAAGTCATCATGGGCGACATGATGGACAACGCCTGGATCGATTTCAAAGACGTGGACATCCCCAAGGAGAACCTGCTGGGGCCGCTCAACGGCGGCTACCACGTGCTCATGGACGAGCTCGACACCGAGCGCGTCACCTACTGCATGGCGGCACTGGGCTCCGCGCGCCGCGCGCTCGAGATCGCCGCCGAGTATTCCACCAAGCGGATCCAGTTCAAGCAGCCGATCGCCATGTTCGAGGGCGTGTCCTTCAAGCTGGCCGAGATGTACACGGCGCTGGATGCCGCCCGCCAGCTCGTCTACCGCACTGCCAAGATGGTCGAGGCGGGCATCCCCGCCCAGCGCGAGTCGGCGGTGACCAAGCTCTTCGTGGCCGAGTCCGTGTGGAAGATCGTGGACCACGCGATGCAGGTCCTGGGCGGGATCGGCTACACGACCGACTTCCCCATCCAGGCCATCTTCCGCAACGCGCGCCTGCTGAGGATCGGCGCGGGATCGGACGAGATCATGAAGTTCCTGATTGCCCGAGAGATCCTCAAGGAAATAAAGGGGTGAGTGAGCTACTGGTCCCGTACGCCGCCGCCGGCGCGGGGACGGCCCCCGAGGTCGAGGCGGAGCACGGCGAAGAGGTCGCGCTGGCGCCGCCCTGGATCACCATCCTCCATAACTGCGACTGCCATACCTTCGAGGACGTGGTGAAGCAGCTGCTCAAGGCCATCGGCTGCTCGGAGGAGCGGGCGTGGGAGCTCGCCTGGGAGGTCCACAACACCGGCAAGGCCGTCGTCAAGGTCGGCCCCGAGACCGAGTGCGTCCGCGTCGGCAATATCCTGGCCGCCATCGGCCTGGTGGTCACCGTCACCCAGTCCTAAGCCGCAGTCCCCCGCGTTTCGTCGCCCGCCCTTCCCCTTTTTGTCGGAGCCGCGTGTGTCAGCGTACGAACACGCGCTTTAGCCTCGTGAATTTCTGCGTTTACGCCGATCCGGGCCGCTGGCACCAGCTTTGCTCTGTACAAAGGCAAGCAGGGCGCAACCGACAACGACGACAGCGAGGAGACGGCGCATGACACGAGCACCCTGGTACATGAGGCAGGAGTTCTGGATGGTGGTGGGAACGCTCGTGGTGCCGTTCTTCTGGATCCTGCCGCTCAGCCGCGCGGCTTACGCCCGCGTCAACTCGCGCCGGGATCGCCGCTTCTAATCCCGCCGCTTTTACCCAGGGCCCCGGCGGGCACCGGGTCGCCACGGCCTTCGCCTGTGGGACCGCTACGGTGTGACGGGCTCACCAATACCGGCCCCCGGCAAGGCGGCGGCCGGCTTATTCAACCGTAAACGAGCGGCTGCTAGGACTGCTGGGCCGGGGGCCCGCTGACCAAGGTCCAGTCGTCAATGCTGGGCACGTTGGGAGCCTCGGCTGAGGAGGTCGTGAGGGTACGTCCCTTGCTGGGCGAGAACCACACCCACTCCACCGCGCCCTGACCGAGCGCCTCGGCGGCCTCGCCCATCTCCGGGCCCGACTCGCCGGTCTCCTTCCGCTCCGCCTTGCGCGCCTTCTTGGCCTCCTGCTTGGCCTTGCGCGCGTCTTCCTTCCGTCGCCGGTCGCCGCGGTACATCCCAGGACGTCCCGCCATCCGCTCCCCCTTAGGCTGCCTACATCCTCAGGATCAGGTCCGCCGCCTACCGCCGATCATGATAACCGGGGCCTCGGCGTTGTCGCCAACATTTCTGGACTTCATCCACCTCGTTGTCCATGTGGTCGCCTCGCTGTCGCCGTGGTCGCCTCGCCTTCGGCTGCGGCTCCCCAAACGGGCTGCGGCTCCCCCTGCGCTCATCTTGTGGTCGCCTCGCCTGCGGCTGCGGCTCCCCCTGCGCTCATCTTGTGGTCGCCTCGCCTGCGGCTGCGGCTCCCCCTACATTACCGGCCCGATGATCCAGGGGGCGAACTCCTCTTCGCCGACGCCGGAGAGCTCGCTCTTGGAGCGCTTACCGGAGGCGACCGCCACGATCTCCTCGAAGATCTGCCGCCCGACTTCCGGGAGCGGCGTGCCCTCGAGGATGACGCCGCAGTTTATGTCCATGTCCTCCTGCATGTGGCGGTACATGAGCGAATTGGTCGCGAGCTTGATCGAGGGCACGGGCTTGCAGCCGAAAACCGAGCCGCGGCCCGTTGTGAAGCAGATCAGGTTGCAGCCGCCCGCCACGAGGCCCGTGATGGACACCGGATCGTGACCCGGCGTGTCCATGAAAACGAAGCCGCGCGTGGTGATGGGCTCGCCGTAGAGGAAGACGTCCATCATGGGTGTAGTCCCGCCCTTGGTGACGCCGCCCAGCGACTTCTCGAACACCGTGGTGATGCCGCCCGCCTTGTTGCCGGGCGCGGGATTGTTGTCCATGCGCTCGATGCCGCGGCAGTACCACTCCCACCACTTGTAGCGGTCGATGAGCTTTTTGGCGACGCCTTCGCTCACGGCACGCCGGATAAGCAAATGCTCGGCGCCGTAGATCTCGGGCGTCTCCGCCAGCACGCCGGTGCCGCCGTAGCGCACCAGCTCGTCCACCGCCCAGCCGAGCGCGGGGTTGGCGGTAATGCCGCTGTTGCTGTCGGAGCCGCCGCAATTGGTCGCCAGCGTGATCTCGGATACCGGCTGCTTCGACCGCTTGGCGGCGTTCGCCATGGGCAGGAGCTTGGCGACCTCGGCCGCGGCCTTCTCGACGGTCTTCTTGATGCCGCCCGCCTCCTGGATATTGATGACCATCGGCTTGCGCTCGGGATGCCCGGGCGCCGCCATGCGCTGCTTGTCCACCATGACGGCGGCCTGGTTGACCTCGCAGCCGAGCCCGATCAGGATGTAGGCGGCGACGTTGGGGTGCTTGGCGTAGCCCGCCAGGACGCGCTGGAGCGCCATGTGGTCCTCGCCGAAAAGCTCGGTACCGCAGCCCGACTTGTGCGTGACGGCGAGGACACCGTCGATGTTCGGGTAGTCCTTGGATACGTCGCGGAACTTGTCCTTGACGAACTGGCTCACGCTGGCCGAGCAGTTGACGCCGGAGATGATGGCGACATAGTTGCGCGTGCCGACGCGCCCGTCCTCGCGAAGGTAGCCGTCGAAATAGCGCATCTTGTCAGGCGGGTAGAAGCTCACCGGACGCACGTCGGTGCCGATCTCGTACTCGCGGTGGAGGTCGCCCACGGCCAGGTTCTGGGTGTGGACGTGATCACCGACAGCGATGTCGGCCGTTGCGAAGCCGATGACCTGCCCGTAGCGACGCACCTCTTCGCCCAGGCTACGCGCGCGCCGCGCCACCTTGTGCCCCGGGCGGATGTCCTGGCGGACCTCGATGCGCCCGCCCGCGTCCTCGAGGACAGTGCCGGCGGGGATCTCCTTCTTCGCGATGGCGACATCGTCCCCGGGGTTGAGCACGATGGCGACATCAGTGATCGCGTGTGTTGCCATGGACACCTCCTTGGCGGCTCCGGTATGCAGCAGAATCTACAGGCCGCGCGCGGCCTTTGCAACGACCTTCCCCTTTCTGCACTTCCTCTCCCCCCATTCCCCTCTCCCCCACCG
This sequence comes from Candidatus Rokuibacteriota bacterium, assembly GCA_030647435.1. NCBI lineage: Bacteria > Candidatus Rokuibacteriota > Candidatus Rokuibacteriota bacterium. The sequence goes on along the minus strand of JAUSJX010000137.1, from coordinate 10,203 downwards.
CCCAACTTCCCCCTCTCCCCCACCGGGGGAGAGGGTAGGGTGAGGGGGCCGCCGACTTGACCGCTTCCCCTTGGCCGTCCATATTCTTGGCACCGCCCCATGCCTTCACCACCCAAGACCCAATACGCGAAGAGCGGCGACCTCCACATCGCCTACCAGGTGACGGGCACCGGGCCGCTGGACCTCGTCTTTGTGCCCGGGTTCGTGTCCCACCTCGAATACCAGTGGGAGCATCCTGAGTCGGCCCGCTTCTTCGAGCGTCTGTCCTCCTTCTCCCGTCTGATCCGCTTCGACAAGCGCGGCACTGGGCTCTCCGACCGGGTCGGCGGCATCCCGACGCTCGAGCAACGCATGGACGACGTGCGGGCCGTCATGGACGCCGTGGGCTCTGAGCGCGCGGCGCTCTTCGGTATCTCGGAAGGTGGGCCGATGTCGCTGCTCTTTGCCGCGACGTATCCCGAGCGCACATCAGCGCTCGTGCTGTACGGCTCATACGCACGCCGGGCGTGGGCGCCCGATCATCCCTTCGGGCGCACGGACGAGGAGATGGGCCGCATCATCGAGACCATGGAGCGCGAGTGGGGCGGGCCCGTCGGCGTCGAGATCTGGGTGCCGAGCATGGCCGGCGGCGAGCGCTTTCGCCACTGGTGGGCCAACTACCTGCGCCTCGCCGGGAGTCCGGGCACCGCCGTCAGCGTCATGAGGATGAATATGGAGATCGACGTACGGCACGTGCTGCCTATCGTCCGCGTGCCCACCCTCGTAATCCACAGGACGGGCGACCGCCTCACGCGGGTCGAGCAGGGACGGTACCTCGCCGAGCGCATCCCAGGCGCGCGGCTTGCCGAGCTGCCGGGCGACGATCACCTGCCATTTTTCAACAGCGACCAGATCATCGACGAGGTCGAAGAGTTTCTGACTGGCACGCGGCACGCGGCCGAGGCCGACCGGGTGCTGGCGACGGTGCTCTTCACCGACATCGTGGGCTCGACGGAGCGCGCCGCGGCGCTGGGCGACCGGAAGTGGCGCGACCTGCTTGATGGCTATTACGCCCTCGCGCGGCGGGAGCTGGCCCGCTTCCGCGGCCGCGAGATCGACACGGCGGGCGACGGCTTCTTCGCGGCCTTCGACGGCCCGGCCCGAGCCATCCGGTGCGCGGCAGCCATCACGGCCGGCGTCCGCTCTCTCGGCATCGAGATCCGCGCGGGGCTCCACACGGGCGAGTGCGAGGTCATCGGCGGCAAGGTCGGCGGCATCGCCGTCCACATCGGCGCCCGGGTCGCCTCGCTCGCCCGAGCAGGCGAGATCCTCGTGTCCAGCACCGTCAAGGACCTCGTCGCCGGCTCGGGGCTCGGCTTCGAGGAGCGGGGCGCCCACACGCTCAAGGGCGTCCCGGCGAGTGGCGGCTCTACGCGGTGACGCGGGCCAGTTGACCTCAGGTGGCGGCACCCGGATCGCGTCGCCGCAGTTCCTGCTCTTGTGGTCGAGCTCCTTCACCTTCTACCTCTCGTTCTATCTCCTGCTGCCGGTTCTGCCGCTCTACGCGCGGATGCTCGAGATCCCCGAGGGGCAGATCGGGTTGATCATCGGGTTCTTCGCGGTCTCGTCCATGGTTATCAAACCACTGGCCGGTTGGGGCGCCGACCGGCGGGGACGCAAGCCCGTCCTGCTGGCGGGGGCCACGCTCTTCCTCGTCTCGACGCTGCTCTACCCATGGAGCCGGACCGTCGGCGCGCTGCTTGGTGTCCGGCTCCTGCACGGGGCGGGCATGGGCTTCTACCCGGCCGCCGGCGCGGCGATGGTCGCCGATCTCTCACCGCCCGCCCGCCGGGGCGAGGCCATGGGCTTCTGGGGCGCCGCCGGCAGCGTGGCGCTGGCCATGGGCCCTCTCTGCGCCATCTGGGTCATGGACCGCTGGGGCTTCGATGCGCTGTTCCACGTCTCGGCGTCCGTGGCGCTCTCCGCCCTTGTCCTGACCGCGGCGAACAGAGAGACCCTTCTCACCCGCGTCGCCTCGCGCTTTGCGTGGGGCTCTCTCCTGAGCCGGGCTGTCGCCCTCCCCTGCGTCGTCGTCTTCTGTCTCATGACGACCTACGGCGCCCAGATCGCCTTCCTCGCGATCTACGCGCAGTCGCGCGGCGCGAACCCCGGCGTCTTCTTCCTCGTGATGGCGGCCGTCATCGCGCTGGCGAGAGGCTACGCGGGATCGGTCTCGGACCGCGTGGGCCGCGCCCCCGTAGCCGCGGCGGGTCTCGTGGTGGCGGCCATCGCCCTGGTGGTGCTGGCCTCGGGCGGAGGGATGGCGGCCTTGGCGGCGGCCGGCGCGCTCTACGGGCTCGGGCTGGGCGCGACCCAGCCCGCGACCATGGCCTGGGCCGCAGACCTCGTGCCCCCGGACGAGCGGGGCAAGGCCCTGGGGACCTTTTACACCGCGTTCGAGCTCGGCATCGCCACGGGCGCCATCGGCTTCGGCGCGGTGCTCGCGCGCTCGAGCTTCCCCGTCATGTTCCTCACCGCGGCCGCCGTGTCAGTCACAGGCGCCGCCCTCGCTGTGAGCCGCTGGAAACCCCTATCCGATCGAAGGGAGACATCATGAAGAAGAAGATCTCGAGCCCGCACGTGCCCGACCCGCCGCCCCAGACGTGGTCCAACTGTCTCGTCGTCGGCAACCAGGTGTTCATCGCCGGGATGGTCGCCCGGGGGCCGGCGGGCCTCGTGGGCGGCGACAGCATGTACGCCCAGGCCCAGGCCATCTTCACCAAGATCAAGCACCTGATGGAGGCGGCCGGCGGGACCATAGACGACCTCGTCAAGGTCGTGATCTTCGTGACGGACATCAAGCGGCGCGAGGAAGTGTGGAAGGCGCGCCGCGAGGCCTTTACCGGCGACTTCCCCGTCTCGACGCTCGTCGAGGTCCGGGCCCTGGCCGCGCCGGAGTTCCTCGTCGAGGTCGAGGCGATCGGCGTGCTTGGCGCTGGAAAGCCTTAGCGAGAAGCAGAAAGACCAGTAGGCGGCTCAAAAGGGTCCAGATGCGAGGCGGCGCCCCGCCGTTCGAGATGAGCGGCGGCCGCCGGCCGACGCGAGACGAGGGCTGAGTCGATCCGCACGCGAGGCGTACTCCCTGTACGTTGAGCGTGCGGCCGAGGGCGCCAACGAAGCAGATGGGCCCTTTTCAGCCGCCTGCTACTTGGAGCGGAGCTTGCGGGCGACCTCGGCGCGCATCTGCTGCATCGCGCGCGTCTCCTGGTCGGAGTAGCGCTCGTCCTTCCAGGGGTCGGCGTGCATGTGGTAGCCGTTGACCTCCCAGAATCCGGGCGGGTTGACGTCGAGGAACTCGAACCCGCGGAGCCACTTGGCGCTCTTCCAGAAGTAGAGCTTGGGGACGACGAGCCGCAGTGGCCCGCCGTGGTCGGGCTCGAGGTCCTTGCCGTCGTGCGTGAGCGCCAGCACCACGTCGTCGTCCACGAGATCGTCGAGCGGCAGGTTCGTCGTGTAGTCGGGGTCGGCGTGGATCATGACGAACTTGGCCTCGGGCTTGAGGCGCACGCGCTTCATGATCTCGCGGATGTGGACGCCCTCGAAGCGGTTGTCGAGCCGCGACCAGCGCGTCACGCAATGGATGTCGCAGTGGACCTCCGTGCGCGGGAGCGCGAGGAACTCGTCCCACGTCCACGCCACCTCCTCATCCACGAGGCCGAAGCAGCGGAAGGTCCAGGTCTTCGGGTTGAACTTGGGCGTCAGCCCATAGGTCAGCACCGGCCACTTGGTGGTCAACGACTGGCCTGGGGGAGTCCGCTTCGCCAGATCTTCTGAGTTCGCGCTCATGACCGCTCCTTGGAGTCGATCCTGTTGGGGAGTCGATCCTGCGGCCTAGCATCCCACACCTAGCCCGCGAAGCGGTAGCCCTGGCCGTGGACGGTCAGGATGTAGGCGGGGTGCTCGGGGTCGTCCTCGAACTTCTGCCTGAGCCGGAGAATGTGCGTGTCCACGGTCCGTGTCGTCGGGAACTGCTCGTACCCCCAGACCTCGTCGAGCAGCCTGTCGCGCGTGATGACCTCGTCGCGGTGCTCGACGAGGTAGCGCAGGAGGTCGAACTCCTTGCGCGTGAGCCGCACCTCCTTGCCCGCCCGGAAGATCTGCCGGCCTCGCAGCCGGATCCGCACGTCCCCGAACGCGAACTCCTCGAACTTCTGCCTGGGCCCGGGACGCCTCAGCACCGCGCGAATGCGCGCCATGAGCTCCCGCAGGCCGAACGGCTTGGTGACGTAGTCGTCGGCGCCCAGCTCGAGCCCCTGCACGCGGTCGGCCTCCTCGCCCCGGGCCGTGAGCATGATCACCGGGATGTCGAGACCCTTCGCGCGGAGCTCGCGGCAGACATCCCAGCCGCTCATGCCGGGCATCATGATGTCGAGGAGGACCAGGTCGGGCGCCTCGGACAACGCCAGGGCGAGCCCGCGCCGGCCGTCCGTCGCCGACAGCGTCTGGTAGCCCTCGAAGCGCAGGTTGTCCTCGAGCCCCCGCACCATCTCCGGCTCGTCGTCCACGATCAGAATCCGCGGCACCTTTAGTCCTCTCGGGCCACCGGCAAATAAAGAGTGAAGCGGCTGCCCTCGCCCAGGCGGCTCTCGACGCTCACGCGGCCCCCGTGGGCCTCCGCGATGTGCTTGACCAGCGCCAGGCCCACCCCGCTGCCCCGGCTGCCCTGGGTCTCACTCCGTCCGATGCGATAGAACTTCTCGAAGATTCGCTCCACCTCGCCCGCCGGGATGCCGATACCCTCGTCGGCGACCTCGATGGCCACCCGGTCGCCCTCGGCCCGGGCGGCGACGACCAGCCGCCGGCGCTCGCCCGAGTACTTGATGGCGTTATCCACGAGGTTGCCCAGCGCCTGCTTGACGGCCACGGGATCCATGGGCACGTCGGCCAGGTCGGGCGCTACCACCACGTCCACCTTGAAGCCCCGCTGGGCGAACGGGTAGCGGAACGCCTCCATCACGTCGTGGACCAGGGGCTCGACAGGGTGCGGGGCGATGTCGTAGCGCTGGCGCCCGCTCTCGATGCGCGAGAAATCCAGCACGTTGTCGATGAGCCGCGTCAGCCTCTCGCTCTCCCGCGTGATGACGGCGTAGTATTCGCGCCGGGTCGCCTCGTCGGGGGCGCGTCCGAGCTCGAGCGTTTCGCCGAACATGCGGATCAGCGACAGCGGGGTCTTGAGATCGTGCGAGACGTTGGCGACGAAGTCGGACTTGAGCCTTGCCATCTCGGACTCGCGCCTGACCACGCGGTAGGTCGCGCCCAGTCCCAGCGCGATCACGACCAGGAGCAGCGCGAAGGCCGCCGTGAAGAGCATCGCCTGCCGCCTGACGCCGCTGACCGGCGAAACGCCGTCGGGCTGGTAGAGGGCCACGCGCCAGGTGGGGAGCGCCTCGCCGAACGCCACGGTGAGGACGCGCTGCGCCCGGTCGATCGGGCGCGACGGGTACACCTGGTTGTCGGCGCGGTCTATCACGGCGAGCACGCTCGGCCCCTCGAGCCCGCCCAGGGTTTTGGCCAGAACCTCGCGCTTGACCGCCTCTTCGCTGCGCCCCAGGGCGGCGAGGACGGGAGCGCCGGAGGGCCCCGGCATGACGGCGGCCAGCACGACCTGATCGCCCACGAGGAGGTGGCGGCGCCCGCCGCGCTCCCAGAGCCCCTGCGGAATCTCGAGCAGGAGGCCGGGGTAGGCATCGGGGCCGCCCGGCGGGTAGAGCACGCGGCCCTGGCGGTCCATCAGGCTGACTCGGTCGAAGAGGGGGTTCTTGCGGCTCCAGGCCTCGAGGGACTCGGCGCGGAAGGCGGGCTCCATCAGGATGACCTGCAGGCTCGAGAGGCACTCCTCCTCGGTCTTGAGGATGGCCATCTCGACCTTCTCGGCGGCCATGGTGGCCATGTCGCGCGCCTGCTCGCGAAAGAGGAGCTCGGCCGAGGCCTGCCACTGGCGCAGCGAGACATAGCCGAGCACCGCCAGGACGGCGGTGGCGGCGATGACCGCCCCGAAGATGAGGAGGCGGGCCCGGTTCACTTCTCCGCGAGCAGCTTCCTGATCAGCGCTTCGGTCTCCTCGTAGTCGCCCTCACCGATATGGGTGTAGCGGACGACGCCCTTCCTGTCTACTAACACCAGGGCCGGCCAGTAGCGGTTGCCGAAGCGGTTCCAGATACTGAACTCGTTGTCCTGGACTACCGGGTAGGCGACCTTGAGGTCTTTCGCCGCCTTGACCACTTTGTCGTACGGCCGCTCCCAGGTGAACTCGGGGGCGTGCACGCCGACGATGGTCAGGCCGTCCTTCTCGTATTTCCCGTGCCAGTCCCGCAACTGCGGGATCACGTTCTTGCAGTTGTATCAGCCGAAGGTCCAGAACTCCACTGCCACGACTCGTCCGCGCAGCTTCTCCATGCTGAGGGGCTCGCTGTTGATCCACGGTCCGCCCGTGATCTCGGGCGCGGGCTGCCCGGCCCGCGCCGTGAAGGCCTCGGGTCCGGGCGGCATGGCCAGGAACGCGAGCGCCGCTACGAGCCCCGCCGCCGCCATCCACGTCCCCACCGCCGTCCACGTCCCCAACGGCATCCACGTCCCCAACGGCATCCACGTCCAAAGTCTCTTCATGGCCATGAGCCTACCGCCTCCCGGGCGCTCGGGTGTCACGCCCCTGTCAATTCTACCCTCCGGAGCCCCGCCGGCGCCCCGGCTTAGAGGTTGGATAGGCCCCGCCCTGCCCCTATAATGATGAATGGCGAGAGGATGGGCATGGGCCCGCCCGGAACCACTGGCGCCATTGGGCAACACCCGAACAGGAAAGGCATTGGATGAGCGATGACAGGAAGTTGGCGATGTTCATGGATTTCGAGAACATCGTCCGGGGAGTGAAGGAAGCGCAGTACAAGCAGTTCGAGATCAAGCTGGTCCTCGAGAGGCTCGTCGAGAAGGGCAAGATCATGGTCAAGCGGGCGTACGCGGACTGGAATCGCTACGCCGAGTACAAGCGCCCCTTCCACGAGCACGCCATCGAGCTGATCGACGTCCCCCAGAGCCGCTACAGCGGCAAGAACTCGGCGGACATCCGCATGGTCGTGGACGCCATGGACCTGGCGTACGCCAAGCACCACGTGGACAGCTTCGCGCTGGTCTCGGGCGATTCGGACTTCTCGCCGCTGGTCTCCAAGCTGCGGGAGAACGACCGCTACGTGATCGGGCTCGGGGTCAAGTCGTCCTCGTCGGAGCTGCTCGTCGCCAACTGCGACGAGTTCATCTTCTACGAGGACCTGATCCGCGACTCGAAGAAGACCACGGCGCTCCGCGGGATGCCGGAGAAGAAGATGGAGGCGATGGCGCAGCTGATCGAGGCCATCCAGGCCCTCCAGCGCGAGAACAAGGACACGCTCTGGGGCTCCATGGTCAAGCAGACCATGCAGCGGAAGAACCCCGCCTTCAACGAGTCCTACTACGGCTACTCGACCTTCTCGAAGCTGCTGGAAGAAGCGGCGAAGCAGAAGATCGTGACGCTGGAGAAGGACTCGAAGAGCGGGACCTACATCATCACCTCGGTCGAGGAAGGCAGAGCCGCGTAGCGCGCGACACGGCCGGCCGGGCTGAGCCGGGGCGCAGTTCCCGGCTCAGCCGGGCGGTCGATTGGTGATGACCACGACCTTGCCGCTGTCGCTGATGAGCGCCGTGACGATCCAGCTCACAGCGCTGACTGCGAGCGCGCCCAGCATGGCCGAGCCGAAGCCCGCCACGTGGAAGCCCTTGACCACCGAGGCCACCAGCCAGAAGCAAAGCCCGTTGAGCACCAGCAGGAAGAGCCCGAGCGTCACGAGCGTGATCGGCAGCGTCAGGATCAGCAGGACGGGCCGGACGAAGGCGTTGACGAGGCCGAGGAGCACGGCCGCGGCCAGCGCCGGGACGATCCCGTCCACACCGATACCCGGCAGGATGGACGCGGCGAGCATGATCGCGAGCGCGTTGACCGCTACCCGCACCAGGAATCCCATCTGCGCCTCCGTTCGGTGAGCCGTCGAACCCGGAGCGTCTCGGCGTATACTGGTCAGACCGTGCGTCGATTCCATTATAGACCATTGCTCGTGGCGTCCCTGTGCGCTCCGCTCTTCTGGGGCGCGGCCTGCGCGTCCGAGACCCGCAGCGTGACCATCGACCCAGCGCTCGCACGCGGGGCCGCCGATGCGCCCGTCACCATCGTGGAGTTTGCCGACTACCAGTGACCCTACTGCAAGCGCGCCCAGCAGGTGCTGGGCCAGGTGCTGCAGGAGTTCAAGGGCAAGGTGCGTATCGTCCACAAGGACTTCCCGCTGTCCTCCCACGCGGGCGCGCTCCCCGCGGCCGAGGCGGCGCGCTGCGCCGGATCGCAGGGCGTTTTCTGGGAGTACCACGATCTCCTCTATCTCAGCGTGCCGGACTTCTCGCGCGACGACCTCATCCGCTACGCCGGCCGCCTCAACCTCGACCGCGCCGCCTTCACCACCTGTATCGACACCGGCAGGCTCCGCAAGGACGTGGAGGCCGATGTGGCCGAGGGCCGCGCGATCGGTCTCAGGGGAACGCCCACCTTCCTGGTCAACGGCACGCTGCTCGTCGGCGCCCAGCCCATCGAAGCCTTTCGCGAGGCGATCCGGGAGGCGCTGAAGGAAACCGGCGCCAAGTAGCCGGATCCCAAGCAGCCGGATCGAGGAGAGTCCGCATGACCACACCTCCCGTCAGCCTGTTCGTCGACAGCGCCAAGGTCCCTTGGGTCGAGCGGCGGCCCGGTGTCTTCTGGAAAACCCTCTGGGAGGACGCCGACGGCCGCCACAAGGCCGTCCTCATTCGCTACACGCCCGGCTCCGTCATCGCGCGTCACCGCCACATCGGCGACGAGCAGATCTGGGTGCTCGAAGGCGAAGTTGCGGACGACACGGGCGTCTGCACTGCCGGGAGCTACGCTCGACGGCCGCCGGGCTGCGTGCACACGGTCACGAGCCCCGCTGGCGCTTTGGTCTTCGCGGTGATCTCAGGACCGACCGAGACGGTCTAGCAGGCCGCCAATAAGGGCCCATCTGCTTCGTTGGCACCCTCGGCCGCACGCTCAACGTACAGGGAGTACGCCTCGCGTACGGCCGTCGGGCGCCGCCTCGCATCTGGACCCTTCTCGCCGGCCTGCGCCCCTCGGGCGCCGCCTTGCATCCGGATCCTTTTGAGCAGGCTGAGGGCTGTTCAACACCCTTCGAGGAAGTCGAGCAGGGTCCGGTTGAACGCCTCGGGCTCGTCGAGGTTGACGAAGTGCGTGGCGCCCGGCACCTTCCACACTTGCGACCCCGGAATCGACCGCCCCATGAACTCGGACGTCTGCACGCACGCCTCGTCCCGCTCGCCGTAGACGACGAGGGTCGGCACTCGGAGCGCGCGCAAGCCGGCCTCGAGCGCATAGATGGGCTTGCGCGGCGCCAGGGCATGGCGCGCGGTGAGCGCGATGCCGTGGGGCGGCTGGGCACGAACGAGCTCACGCAGCAGGGCGGCCTGAGCCGGCCCCTGAGCCCCGTAGTCGGCGAACACGGACCAGCTGAAGGCGGCCTCGACGAACGCGTCGATGCCTCGCTGGGCGGCGACCGCGTACTCCTCGCAGCGCGCAGCGAAGGCCGCCGGGCCCTCCGAGCCCGCCCCCGTGTCGCAGGCGATCAACGCGGAGACGGTCTGCGGGTGAGCGAGAGCCAGATTGACGGCGATGTTGCCGCCCATGCTGAGCCCGCACACCGCCGCCGGGACCGCGCCCAGGCCTTCGAGAAGCGCGCGGGCGTCTTCGACGGGGATGCCCGGTGAGTAACGCTCCGACTCGCGCGGCGCTTCCGACAGCCCGAAGCCTCGCACGTCGTACGCGATCACGCGGTGCCTCGCGGCGAGCGCCGCCAGCTGCGGCTCCCACATGCGCCGCCCGACGGGGAAGGCGTGGATGAACACCACCGGGGGGCCCGAGCCCGCCTCGTCGTAGTGGAGCCTGACCCCGTTAACCGTGACATCCGGCATCACGCCTCCTCGACGCGCCCCAGGTCGAGCGCGTCGGTCAGTGTCTTGAGCAGGCAGAAAAGGCTCGCGCGCACGGTCTCGTCGTAGTCGCCGGCCGCCGTCCCGCCCTCGTAGAACACCGAGAGGATGTAGGCCGGCAGGCTCGGATGC
>JAUSJX010000136.1 GCA_030647435.1 Candidatus Rokuibacteriota bacterium | reverse complement strand
GCGTGTTCCGCGTCCTATGCGCCCCCTCACCCTGTCCCTCTCCCCCTCCGGGGGCGAGGGGATCAAAGCGTCTCCCTCTCCCTCGGAGAGGGAGAGGGTCGGGGTGAGGGTGGCGTATGTGTTCACGCATAATCCGGGCTAGCCCCCAACTTTGCTTTAACCCAAGATCACCCAGAGCGCCTTCGCGCTCCGAGGCCCGAGGTTCTCCCAGCCGTGGGGCGTCCCGCCGTCGAGGTAGGCGCTGTCCCCTGCCTCGAGCTGCTGGGAGCTGCCATCGTAATGCAGCGCGACCTTGCCCTCGAGCACGTAGAAGAGCTTCATCTGGCCTGGATCGATGACGACCTTGTCGGTCTTGACGCCCTTGGCGCGCGGACCGAGCGTCGAGACCACAGCGCGGATCTTACCCTGAAAGAGCCCCGCGCCGAGCACGTGCCACTTCTCCGTGGTCCCGTCGAAGGAGACCACCGGGTACTCGCCCTTCCGGCTCACGTGAAGCCGCCCGTGTGGCGTGGGCTCGAAGAGCGAAGCGATCGGCACGCCCAGGGCGGCCGCGAGCTTCCCCAGCGTCGGCAGCGAGGGTGTCAACCTCCCCGCTTCGATCTGGGACACCATGCTCGGTGTCATGCCGGCCTTCTCGGCGAGCTGCCGCTGCTGGAGCCCCCGCTCCGCCCGCAGTCCTTTGATGCGGGCTCCGAGTGCGGTCACAGGCCCGCCAGCTGGCGGAGCGCGCGCGCCACGAACACCCGCGTCATCTTCTTGCGATACGGGTGCGTCAGGTCGGTATTGTCGAGGGGCTTCGACGGCTTGAAGGCGGCATCGGCGACACGGTCGATCAGCTCCGGCGTCAGGCGCTGGCCGACGAGAAGTGCCGCGGCAGCAGGCGTGGGGCGAGGCTGGGAGGCAATCGCGCCGAGAGTGATCGCCGCTTCTCTCACCGTGTCTCCGTCCATGCGAAGCGCTACGGCGACGCCGAGAATCGGGAAGTCGATCGACCCGCGCCGGCGGAGCTTGAGATAAGTCGAGCGCCAGCCGTCCGCGGGCGGCAGCACGATGGCGGTCACGACCTCGCCCGGCTGCTTGCTCAGGTACTGGATGCCGTCGTCCCGGTAGAGCGCCGAGATGGGAATGACGCGCTCGCCCTTCGGCCCCGCGAGCCTGACGCTGGCGCCGAGGCTCCAGAGCATCGGCGCCGTGTCGGACGAAGACACGGCCCAGCAGCGCGAGCTACTGGGCGCCACGAGGCAGATGTCGCCGTCCTTCTTCATGCAGAAGTTGACGGCCTTCCGCCACTCGTAGGACTGGTTGTAGTAGTTGCAGCGCGTGTCCACGCAGACGTTGCCGCCGAGGGTGCCCATATTGCGGATCTGCGGACTCGACACGAGCCCCGCGGCCGTCGCCAGCCCCGGGTAGTGACGGGCGACCTCCGCATGGGACGAGACGGCGCTGAGCGTCGTGCCCGCGCCGATGGTGAGTCCGGTCTTCGCCGACCCGTTCACGCCGGAGATGTCCCGGATGCCTCGCAGCCCAACCAGCACCGACGGCTCGAACTGGCCGCGCTTCATGTTCGGGTAGAGATCGGTGCCTCCCGCCACGAACATGGCTTCGGGCCCGTGGTCGGCCATGAGCTTCACCGCGTCGCCGACCGAGACCGGCGCGAGGTACGTGAACGGCGGCAGGCGCATCATTTGCCGAAGGGCCTCTGGGGGCCGAAGGGCCTCTCGGCGATCTTTTCCGCGGGCTGCCCGAAGGCCGACTCGACCGCCCGCGGCTCGGGGAACTTGAAGAGCGGCAGCTTGTCGGGCCCGATGCGCGCGGGTTTGCCCTGCCGCTTCAGGTCGAGCGCCTTCAGAACCTTGTCCGGCGAGATCGGGGTCTCGTCGATGCGCACGCCGACGGCATTGTGGACGGCGTTGGCGACGGCCGGAATGACGGGCAGGAGCGGCCCCTGCCCCGCTTCCTTGGCGCCGAATGGGCCCTCGGGGTCGTCGGTCTCGATCAGGATGGTGTGGATCTCCGGCGTCTCGAGCGTCGTCGGGCTCTTGTATTCCAGCATCGAAGGTGCCTTGTGGACGCCATTCCTGAAGACCTGCTCCTCCATCAGGACCTCGCCGAGCCCCATGTAGACCGAGCCCTCGACCTGCCCCTCGACCAGCAGCGGGTTCAGCGCGCGGCCGACGTCGTGCGCGATCCAGATTTCTCTCGGCTTGACCTCCCCGGTCTCGACGTCCACGTCCACTTCGGCCACGCACGCGGTGAACGAGTAGCAGGGCGAGGGACCGACGCCGCCGCCCTTGTACTTGCCCGCACGCTTGGGCGGCGCGTAGGAGCCGGGGAAGGCCAGCACGCCGTGCATGCTCTCGCCCAAGACCACTGCCTCGGCGAAGCTCATCCCTTTGTCCGGGTCGTCCGCGACGAAGACGCGGCGATCGCGCGCGGCCAGCTGGTCCGGCGCGACCTCGAGCTTCTTCGCCGCGGCCTCGAAGATCCTGTCGCGGAGGCGCGTGGCAGCCTGGATCGCCGCGTTCCCAGCCATGAGGGTCACGCGCGAGGAATAGGAGCCGAGGTCCACGGGCGTGAGGTCGGTATCGGCTGGGTGCACGCGGATGTCCTTGGGCTGGATGCCCAGCACCTCAGCCACGAGATACGCCAGGACCGAGTCCGAGCCCTGGCCGATGTCCGTGGCGCCGCAGAGAACGGCGACGAGCCCGCTGCGATCGGCTCTGAGCACGACCCCCGAGTGGGGCATGTCATTCCAGTAGATCGCGTTGCCCGCGCCCGTGAGGTACGAGGAGCACGCGATCCCGATGCCGCGCCCGGGCGGGAGCTTGCCGCGCTTCTCCCGCCAGCCCGAGGCCTCGACCACGCGGTCGATGCACTCGCCGAGCCCCGTCGTGCTGACCGTGAGATGGTTGGCGGTCTTGGTAAACGGCTCCGTCAGGTTGCGCCGCCGCATGTCGGCCGGATCGAGACCCAGCTGCTCGGCGGCCTTGTCGATCTGGCACTCCACGGCGAAGCGCGGCTGCGGAGTGGCGTGGCCGCGCTTGGGACCGCAGGGCGGCTTGTTGGTGAAGATGCGCGCGCCCTCGAACTTGTAGACCGGAATCTTGTAGGTGACGGTCTGGAGCGCGCCCGTGTAGAAGGTGGACGCGACGCCGTAGGAACCGTACGCGCCGCCGTCGAGCCAGGAGCGGAAGTGCATGCCGGTGATGGCGCCGTCCTTCCTGAAACCTGTCTTGATCCACATGAGCACCGGGTGACGGCCGCGGTGGACGTAGAAGACCTCCTCGCGCGTCAGCGTGATCTTCACCGGCCGGCCCGTCAGCTGGGAGAGCCTGCACGCCGCTATCTCGTGGGCGAACGGATCGAGCTTGCCGCCGAAGCCGCCGCCGACCGGCGCGGCCACCACGCGGATGTGCGCCTGCGGCACGTCCAGAATCTTGGAGAGGAGGCGGTGGACGTAGTGCGGCGTCTGGGTCGAGGACCAGAGGGTCAGCTTGCCGTCCGGCCCCCAGTGCGCCACGGCCGCGTGCTGCTCCATCGGCAGGTGCGTGTTGCCCTCGAAGAAGAAGACGTCCTCGCGGACGAGGTGCGAGCCCGCGAACGCGGCCTCGACGTCGCCGAACTGGAGCGACACGGCCTTGTGGACGTTCGGGCCGTCGCCGTATTCGTGGATGCGCACGTCCGGGTTCGCCAGCGACTCCTCGATGGACATGAGTGGCTTGAGCGGCTCGTATTCGACCTCGATCAGGCGCGCAGCCCGATCGGCCGTCTCTTCGTCCACCGCGGCGACGGCGGCGACCGCGTCGCCGACCATCCTGACCTTCTCGACGCAGAGCGCTTCCTCGTCCTGGGAGACCGGCAGGATGCCGAACTTGACCCGCGGCAGGTCGTGCCCCGTGATGACAGCGTAGACGCCGGGGAGCGCGGCCGCGCGCGCGGTGTCGATGCGCTTGATGAGCGCGTGGGGGTGCGGGCTCCTCAGCAGCTTGGCGTGGGCCATCCGTGGCAGAACCATGTCGTCGGCGAACTTGGTCTCGCCGGTAACTTTGGCCCACGCGTCGATCTTGGGCAGCGACTGGCCGATGACCGAGAGCTTGCTGGTGTTCATGCGCGGCCTTCGTGAATTGCTCGCCTCGTGACGCTCATGCCTTCGGCACCTCGGCCGTCCCTCGGCTCGCACTGCCATGCATTCTCAGGGCAGCCAATTCCACGGCCTCGAGGATCTTCGTGTAGCCCGTGCAGCGGCAGAGGTTGCCCGCGAGGGCTTCGCGGACCTCGTCGCGTGTCGGCGCGGCGTTCCCGGCGAGGAGCGCCTCGGCCGTCAGCAGGATGCCCGGCGTGCAGTACCCGCACTGGGCGGCGCCCAGCTCGGCAAAGGCCTGCTGGAGCGGATGGAGGTGGCCGTTCTCGGCCATGCCCTCGACGGTCTTGATCTCCCGCCCTTGCAGCTCGACGGGCAGCGCGAGACACGAGAGCACGGGCACGCCGTCCACCAGCACGGTACAGGTGCCGCATTCCCCGAGCTCGCAGCCATGCTTGGTGCCGGTGAGGTTGAGGTCCTCGCGGAGGACCTCGAGCAGGGTCTTGTGCGCTGGGACGATCACGTCCCGCACCTCGCCGTTGACCGTGAGCGTGAGCTGCGTCTTCACCCGCCGCCCTCCATCGGACCGTCCCCGACCAGTTATCGCCACACGAAAGTCGAGTTAAGTAATACTAAATCGGCCCGAGGGCTGTCAAGCGCGGCTTCACGCCACCTCCCACTCCCCTCTCCCCCACCTACACCTTCTTTCCCGTCAATTCCCGAAGCGCCGCCAAAGCTTCCGCCACCTCCCGCCCCTTGGCCTCGATGATGTCCAGCAGCTCCTCGGGCGTCCGCGTGTCCTCATCGCGCTTGGCGTGCGGGTTGACCGCCTTGAGGTCATAGCCTCGCGCGTCGATCTCCTTCCGCTCCACCGTCCACGAGTGGTCGCTGTCCCCCCGCGTGCGCAAAAGCCGGAAGAATTCTTCGAAATGCCCGAGCGTCAGCGGGCTCTTCTTCCCCATCTTGATGTCGGAGAGGTCGTAGTACCAGATGCGCTCGGTGGGCTTGCCCCTGGTGAAGAAGAGCAGGTTGGTCTTCACGCCGGCCCCTGCATTGACGAAGGCGCCGGAGGGCAGGCTGAGGATGCACCAGAGGTCGCACTCGTCGAGCAGCTTCCGCTTGGTCTGGGCAAAGGCCGTCTCGTTGGTGCGGAACAGCACGCCTTCGTCGAGCACGATGCCGCAGCGCCCGCCCGGCTTGAGGCTGTCGATCACGTGCTGGAGGAACAGCACCTGGGTCGCGCCCGTCTTGTAGGCGAAGCGCGTCTGGGCGTCCTTGCCCTCCTTGCCGCCGAAGGGCGGATTCATCAGGATCACGTCGAAGAGCGCGGGCGCGTCGGTGAAAAGCCCGCCGTAGGTCTCGGCCCCCGTCAGCGTATTGCCGTGCCAGATGTGCGGCTCGTCGATGTTGTGGAGGATCAGGTTGGCCAGGGCGATCGGGTAGATGGCATTGTCCTTCTCCCGGCCGAAGAAGGTGCGGTGCTTCAGCGTCTCCAACTGATCCGGCGAGGCGATCTTCTCGTTACTCGGCCCGGCCATATGCTCGTAGGCCTGGGCCAGGAAGCCTCCGGTGCCGCAGCCGGGGTCGTAGACGCTCTCGCCGATCCGCGGGTCTACCACGCGCACCACGGCGCGGATGACCTCGCGCGGCGTGAAGAACTGCCCGCCGTCATTTCCCTTCTCTCCCATCTTGAGCAGGAGGCCCTCGTAGACCTGGGAGAGCGTGAAGACATGGGTCGGGTCCACGGAGGCCGCGCTGATCTCGTGGACCTTGTCGACCACGTCGAGGAAATTCTTCTCCGTGTCGATCCGCGTCTTCTCAACGCTCGACATGATCTCGCTGATGACCTTTTGGCGCGGGCTCGCCCCGGGCTTGTCCTTCAGCCCGCGCAGGTACGGCAGCAGCTCGCCGTGGACGAAGCCGAAGACCGCGCCCAGCGTGCCGCTCTGGAGGGCCTGCCGCTTCGGCCCATCGGGCGCCGCCCAGTCGCACCAGCGATAGGGCGAGGCGAGCGACGGGGAGAACTCCGCACCCACCGCCTCCGCCTGCTCCTGCTCTCGCGCCTCCCGCTCGTCGAGGATCCGGAGGAACAGGATCCACGTCAGCTCCGGCACATACTGGAGGGCCCCGGCACAGTTCGACCGCCGCATGATGTCGCAGATGCCCTTGACCACGGCATCCACCGACTGCTGCGTTGCCAGCCGCTTGCCGTTCCCGTTCTTTCGCGCGCCGCGTGCCATCAGGCGTGCTCCTTAGCCGCCACCTTCGCAGGCTCTTCGAGGATCTTGAGCAACCCCGTCGCGCAATAGACGCGGTCGCGCTTCGCTTCGTTGGCCTGTCGCACTATGCCCAACTCTTCGAGTTTCGCGACTGCGCGCTGGGCCGTCGTAAACGCGACCTTGAGCCGGGCCGCCGCCCCGCGAGCGGTGCAGTACGGGTTCTCGGCCAACACGTCGAGCAGGCGCACGGCCGCTGGAAGGCCGGCATCCACGACTTTGTCGCGCCATTTCGCCAGCAGGGTGTTGATCCGGCTCGCCCGCGAGAGCGCGTCCTCCGACTGGCTCGCCATGCCTTCCAGAAAGTACGCGAGCCATGTCTCCCACTCCGCCCGCGCATGCACGCCCTGAAGCCGCGCGTAGTACTCCTGGCGCCGCGCCTCGAAGAAGGCGCTCAAGTAGAGGAGCGGAGTGGGCAGGATGTCGCGCTCCACCAGGAACAGCGTGATGAGGAGGCGGCCCACACGGCCATTGCCGTCTCTGAAGGGGTGGATGGCCTCGAACTGGTAGTGGGCCAGCGCGATCTGCACGAGCGGAGGCAGCGACCGGTCATGGAGGAACTTCTCCCACGCGTCAAGGCAGGACATCACCAGCCCTGGCGGGGGAGGCACGTAGGTCGCCTGCGCAGGCCCTGAGCCCGGCCTGCCGATCCAGTTCTGTGTCTCGCGGAAATTGCCCGGGCTGGCGTGATCCCCGCGAACTCCGGTCATCAGCTTGGCGTGCAGCTCCCGGATCAGCCGCAGCGAGAGCGGCAGCGTCTTGAGCCGCGCGATCCCATGCTCGAGCGCCACAACGTAATTGCCCACCTCGTGGAGATCGGCCGGGCTCCGGTCCACCGCCATGCCCGCCTCGGCGGCCAGCAGCTCGCCCAGGGTGGCCTGGGTGCCCTCGATCTTGCTCGACAGGACCGCCTCGCGGCGGACGAACGGACGGATGAGCAGATGCGGATTGGGGAGCCTGCCACCTTCACCGGCGAGGCGCCCGATCAGCCGGTCCGCCTCTGACAAGGCCGTAACCAGGGCCGGCGTCCACTCGAGCACCGGCGGCAAGGGGGCGGGCACATGAGCCCACGCCCCGCCAGCGAGCGGCACCCTGTGCCCAGGCGGCGCCGCCGGCCGGGTCACAGCGCCCACTCTTTTCGCCACCGCAAATAGCACCCAAGGCTATTATCGTCCATGGCCTCAGGCGATAATACCAGACCCTACCTTTAATAGCGGCCCTTCGTTTCCTTTCAAAGCTCTCCGCTGAACGCCCGCCGCAAGAGGGCCCCCGGCAAGGCATCCACGGCAACGAGCTGATGCTCAGAGGCCCGCCGAACTGCATCCCCGATCCTCTCGTTACTCGCCAGTTCCGCGCAAAGGCGCTCCTGCTCTAACCGCGGACACACCGGGACCTCAATTGAACCCAAGAGTGTGGCGTTGACGTTTGGCTGGGCCCCGCCCCGTGCCAACGCCCGGACTTGCCGCCAGTAGCCATCGCTCTGGAAGAAGGAGTACAGATAGTCTGGACTTACATCGTCAGTGGGTCGGAGGCGAATCAGGTACGAGGCAAATACTGCCCGGGGTGGTTGCTTGATCAGAATGCTCTTTCCTGTTGTTGCCCCTGTCCGCGCGAACACGATGTCACCGTCGGCTAGAGTCTTCGACCTCTCATCCGCGGCGGAGATGTGGCAACCAGGGGCACTTGCCCACTCAATCTTGCCGTCTTGGATGTCGGTGATGCGAAGGTAGCGAGGCCCAACCGCTCCGAAGTCCGCACTGGCTGTGTAGCCGTAGTCGATGGCTCTACAGAGTGAGGAGACACGCCTTCTAGTCCACCCCTGGGCCGCGGGGCCATCGAACACTGAACGGAAATGAGCGGCGGGGATGGCTTTGGCGGCTTCGAGCTGGGCCTCGGCCGCGGCCCGCGCCCGCTCGACCGCCGCGATCTGTTCGTCCAACGAGCAAACGATCCTCTGCTGTTCCTTCAGGTCAGGGAGACAAACCTCGAACGCTGCAACTGTCGGCATGTAAATCGTCTGATGAATCGCTCCACTCGAGAGACTACGGAGATACGCGCGGGAGGCGCGAAACAGGTAGGCCAGGAAACGCGGGTCGAGATCGGGCCCACAAACCCAATTCACGAAATCCTGGCTGGTCGCCATCTCGCGCCCCATAGTCGTGACAAAACCGACGGACGCCGTGCGAGACAGCACTACCGTGCCCACAGGCAGAACCCGTGCGGAAGAGTTCGCGATTCCCTCTTTGTTTGTATATTCCCTCGTCTCTTGGGCAATCTTTCCGTCGAGCTCTCGGATATCAGTGAGCGAAATCCACGGGATCTGACCGCCCCACCACTCTGGATGATATCGGCTCGGCGTATGCCCGCTTTCGAGACGAGCACAACTCGTCAAAGGCCGCCAAGCCCAGTTTCTGGGGGGAACGGCGCGACGATCACCGACAGACAGGGGCGTAATACCGAGAGAACCCTTGATCGCAGTCGGAGTTAGTCGCATTGCCGCTAAGATAGCTTGTCCGGAAATGTTTGACATCTACTCGGTGAACGGGGGTGGCTCAGCCACCCGGCTGACGGGTGGCGATCCCTGTTCGAGTGGCGGACATGGTCTCGGTCTCGCGGCCAACGGGTGCAACACGTCGATCGCCCAACCCACGTCCAGCCGCTCCCCGAGCCAGCCGGGGCATCCCGTCCGCGCGTGCACCCGCAGGCCCTGCCCGTCGTGACGCGCCCGGAGCGCGCCGACCGGATCCGCGGGCACCGCGGCCGACAGAGGCACCTCGGGCAAGGGCCGGCCATCCGGCCGCCGGAACCGAAGCGTGTCGTCCGGCCCGCGCTCGACCCGATAGCCCTCCTCGTGCACCGCCCGGTGATGCCGGCGACAGAGCAGAGCCAGGTTGGAGAGCGTGGTCGCGCCGCCTTGCGCCCAGTGGCGGAGGTGGTGTCCCTGGGTGACACGGCCGCCGCAGCCCGGGAAGCGACAGCCTCGGTCGCGGTGGCAGAGCGCCCGCCGCAAGGCGGGGGGAATCGTCCGGGTCCGGGCTCCGATCTCCAGCAGGCGCCCGGCATTGTCATGGCGCATCACCACCCGGCTGGCGTCACAGGCCAGGCGCCGGGACGTTTCTGCGGAAACGCGCGCGCCGTCCTCGAGGACCGACTGGCCCGGCTGATCCGGCTCGGCCAGCGCCTGGGCGTCGACGTGGACCACCACCTGGTAGCGCTCGCCCGGGGCGCCGGGATCGAGCCCCTGGTGCAGGGCCGTCTCCGCGAGGAGCGCCAGGGCATCGGCCTGCTGCTGGGCCCTCGTGGGCGTTTCCGCGGAAACGTCTCCGTGCCCACCCGCCCCGTCCGGCACCCGGGCCCGCTGGTACAGGGTCTCGCGCGCGGCCGTGAGCGCCTGGATGAGCAGCGCGCCCACTTCAGGTTCGAGCCGCCCCCGGAGGACCACCATGCCGTCCACGTCCTGGTGCACGTGGAGGGCTCGGCCCGCATGCCGTAACGCGGTCTCCCGAGCCTCGGCCCGCCGGTCTACCGAACGCCAGCCGCGTACGATCCGCTCGACCTGGGAGGCCGTGCCCGCGCGCGCCACCGCCAGCAGTCGAGCTTCGGTCTCCGGCGCGGCCACGCGGGTGATGGCGCGGACCTTGGCGTACGACACCTGCCCACGGGCAAGGGCCTCGGCGACGAGCGGCAGGGTCTCGAGGGCGCGCGCGACCCGGACCCGTTCACGCGCCGCGCCCAGATCGAGCCCCACCCGCCAGGAGAGCCAGGCAGCGCAGGAGCGAAAGCCCGTGTTCCATCCGCCGCGTGCGTCGAACTCCCGGATCATGGAGAGAAGCCGCGCGGTGGCGGCGTCGAGGTGCGCGGACAGCTCGGCGATCTCGTCGCCGAGCCGGTCCAACTCCGAGGTGTGATGAGCAGCAGGCGAATAAATCGGCATGGCGAGCCCCCCTTCTACTGAGGCGACTCTACACCCTGATTTTCGACCTCCCGGAGAAGGCCCGGGACGCGAGATCTCGTGGCGCGAGATGATTTTTGATCGGGTCCCGCCCGACCACGCGCCGGTGGACGCGTGCGTGCCGCTGGGCCGGCACTTGCGGTGGGCTGCCGCCGAATGACCGCGTCACCCCGCCGAGGCTGTCAAGCGGAAAAGATGGGGATCCGACTGGTCGCCACCACTGTTGCTGCCCAGGGGCGGGTGGAAGCCATTGGTAAGCAAGTCCAGCACTTGGTGTATCCACCCGCATACACTTACGCCTACCGGTTGTGTCGATGGCGTCGGACGCGCCCGCTCGAATCCGGATGCGCAGAGCCCTTGAACGTGGCCCGTTATCCTCCCGCTCAGTCGGTGCTCTCTCGCGCGGCGAGGGAGCCGAGGTCGCAGCGTTTGTCCGCCCTATGCGCCAGTCCCTGCTCCTCTCCCACGGGCGCTTCGACATCCTCTTCACGCGCCCCCTCGCCACCGCCCTGCTCGTGATCGCGCTCACCGTCATGGTGCTGCCCGCGATCGTGCCCCCCGTCAAGCGCCTCCTCGGCACGGTCGGGGAAGAGACGGGCACCTGGTCCGTGATACGATTTGCCCCATGGCCGGAGAGACCCGCGCGTCCAACTTCGTCCGCGAGATCGTCGAGGCGCACAACCGCGAAGGCCGCTTCGGCGGCAAGGTGATCACGCGCTTCCCGCCCGAGCCGAACGGCTATCTGCACATCGGCCACGCCAAGGCCATCTACCTCGACTTCGGGCTGGCGCAGGACTACGGCGGCCGCTGCCATCTGCGCTTCGACGACACCAACCCGACCAAGGAGAGCCAGGAGTACGTGGACGCCATAATGGAAGACGTCCGCTGGCTCGGCTCCGACTGGGGCGCGCACCTCTACTACGCCAGCGACTACTTCGAGCGGCTCTACGAGTGGGCGGAAGAGCTCATCCGCAAGAGCAAGGCGTACGTGGACGACCTCACCGGCGATCAGATCCGCAAGTACCGTGGCACGCTCACCGAGCCGGGGCGGGAATCGCCGTATCGCAATCGCTCCGTGGACGAGAGCCTCGACTTCTTCCGTCGCATGCGCGCCGGCGAGTTTCCCGACGGCACCAAGACGCTGCGGGCGAAGATCGACATGACCTCCGGCAATATCAATCTGCGGGACCCGGTCATGTACCGCATCCGCAAGGCCACGCACCAGCGCACGGGCGATGCGTGGTGCATCTACCCGATGTACGACTGGGCGCACGGCCAGTCCGATTCGATCGAGGGCGTGACGCATTCCATCTGCACGCTGGAGTACGAGGACCACCGCCCGCTCTACGACTGGTATCTCGACACGCTCGGCATCTTCCATCCGCAGCAGATCGAGTTCGCCCGGCTCAACCTGTCGCATACGGTGATGAGCAAGCGCAAGCTGCTGCAGCTCGTCGAGGGTGGGCACGTCAGCGGCTGGGACGATCCGCGCATGCCCACCATCGCCGGCCTCCGCCGCCGCGGCTATACGCCCGCGGCGCTGCGGGACTTCTGCGACCGCATCGGCGTGACCAAGAACGACAATACGGTCGAGCTGGCCCTGCTCGAGCACTGCGTCCGCGACGACCTCAACAAGCGCGCCCTGCGCCGCATGGCCGTCCTGCGCCCGCTCAAGCTCATCGTCGAGAACTATCCCGAGGGCAAGGTTGAGGAGATGGACGCGGTGAATAACCCGGAGGACCCGGCGGCCGGCACGCGCAAGGTGCCGTTCAGCCGCGAGCTCTGGATCGAGCAGGACGATTTCCGGGAGGATGCCCCCAAGAAGTACTTCCGGCTGGCGCTCGGCGCCGAGGTCCGCCTCCGCTACGCCTATATCGTCCAGTGCACCGACTTCAAGAAGAACGCCGCCGGCGAGATCATCGAGGTGCGCTGCCGGTACGATCCCGCCACCCTCGGCGGGGACAGCAAGGGGCGAAGCGTCAAGGGCACGATACACTGGGTGTCGGCGGCTCATGCCGCCGAAGCCGAAGTCCGGCTCTACGACACGCTCTTCGCGCAGGCCAAACCGGATGACGCGGACGATTTCAGGACGGCGCTGAACCCACAGTCGCTGAGCATTCTTCCGGGGGCCCGCGTGGAGCCGGCGCTGGCCGCGGCGACGCCGGGCGCGCTCGTTCAGTTCGAGCGCATCGGCTACTTCTGCGTGGACACGCGCCACGCGGCACCGGGCCGCCCCGTGTTCAACCGCACGGTGGGGCTACGCGACACCTGGGGCAAGATCGAGAAGGCGGCCGGCTAACCTGCGTTATTCACGAACGCCCTGTCCACGTTCTCGCCGCCCCCTCACCCTGCCCTCTCCGGGGGCGAGGGAACCAAAACGCCTCCCTCTCCCTCGGAGAGGGAGAGGGTCGGGGTGAGGGTGGCGCATGTGTTCACGCATAATCCGGGCTAAGGCACGAGCGTTTCGGTTGATACCCCGCGTGTTCGCCCTCGACGTCCTCACCTGTCCCCGCTGTGGGGGCCGGCTGCGCGTCATCGCCACCGTGTCACTCACCTCTAGAATCGCACGCGGCGCATCACGGCGCGGGGGAGGAGACGGATGGCGAGCATCACCCAGCGCCAGATCGGCGGGGCGTAGACGACGGGCGTCCCGCGATCGATCGCGCGCAGCACGACGCGCGCCACGGCGTCAGGCTCGCCCGCGAAGGGCGGCACGGGCAGCCCTGCCGTCATCGCCGTCTTGACAAAGCCCGGCCGCACGCAGACGACGCGCACGCCGCGGTCGGCATACGCCAGGTGGAGCCCCTCGAGAAAGGCGGACAGCCCCGCCTTGGACGCGCCGTAGAGGTAGTTGCTCCGCCGCGCGCGGTCGCCGGCGACCGAGCTGAAGGCGCAGACCGTGCCCCCGCCCCGCCCGGCCAGGCGTTCGGCCGCCTGCTGGCACAACACCGCCGTCGCCGTGAAGTTGACGTCCAGCAGCCGCCCGAGCCGCTCCGGGTCGCGCTCGAGCGACTCCTGCGGGGCGAAGTCGCCCGCCGTCACCACGAGCGTGTCGAAGGCCGCCAGGGCCCGGTCGGCCGCGTCGAGCGCCGTGGCGAATCCCGCGGGCTCGGCCAGGTCCAGGCGCGCGGTCGCGACAGGCCCGCGCGCGCCGCGCGCCAGAAGGTCGCGGGCCGACGCTTCGAGCTCGGCCGCGTCTCGCCCGAGGAGGCAGAGCGCGTCGCCGCGCTCGGCCATGAGCCGGGCCAGCGCGCGGCCCATGCCTCGCGTGGCGCCGACCACGGCGACCTTCACGGCGTGTCTCCCAGCACGCGCACCGACT